>NZ_JBHYGX010000017.1:75924-124951 GCF_042739975.1 Streptomyces sp. NPDC059080 | reverse complement strand
CCCACCGGGGGCGCACGCGCCCAATCGCGGCAGCACCCGCCCCCCGCCCCCCACCCCGCCCCCCCCCCCCGGGGGGGGTGGGGGCCCGCCCCCCCCCCGGAGACACTCCCCGCCTACGCCATCACCCCCACCGCAACGCCCTCCGTCGCCTCCCTCCCCCCGGCGCCCTCTGCCGCGCTCGCCGCTCCAGCCGCTCTCGCCGCAGCCTCATCCGCGCCCCCCGCAGCGGCTTCGGCCTCGCCACCGCTCCCCCCTCCGCCCGCCCCCGGCACCGGTGACGGCGACAGCGACGGCGACGGCGGCGACGACGACGCCTTCCCCCCTGCACCTCCCCCTGTCGACCAATCCGGGCCCAACTCCCCGCTCTTTCCACCGCTTTCACCCGCTTGCGGCTCGATCTGCGCCCGGGGTGACGCCCGGCGGAACGCCGCGGTCCCCCGGGTGAGGTCATGGCCGATCGCGACGGCCTCGACCTCCGCCGCGAGCCACCGCTGCCCGCCGCGGTCCGCGGACTGCTCGCCCTCCCGTACACGCAACCGCCCCTGCACCATCAGCGGTTCGCCCACCGTCACGGACGCCGCGACGTGGTCGGCGAGCGCGCGCCACGCCTTGACGGTGAAGAAACTGGTGTCCCCGTCCGTCCACCGCTCGCGTGCCCGGTCCCACCGCCGGGGCGTGGCCGCCAGCCGGAATCTCGCCACCGGTACGCCCGTTGCCGTCTGCCGGTGCTCCACCGCGGTGGCCGCGTTCCCCACCAGCGTGACCATCGTGTCGTTCATCGCTCCCCCTCATCAGGCCGCCGTCACCCGACGCCCTCGCCTCTGCTTCCGCTCCTCGCCCACGTCCGTTCCGTGCGGACCAGCGCTGTCGCCGTGGACAGTTCTCATGCTGCGCGCATCCGCCAACCGCCGCTCGCGCCTGTGGGCGACGAATCGCCCTGTGCACAACTCGGCCACTCGAAGGGGGAATTCACCCACTCACCCCGGCGGAGCAAACGCCCCCGGCCCCGCCTCAGCCCCCCGAAGCCACCGCGAACTGCTCCCGAACCTCCTGGTACCGCAGCAGTTCCGCCGCGACCGGTTCAAGGACGTGGGACCTGCCGTAATGGGCCGCCGCGTCACGCAGGCGGCGTTCCGTCTCCTGGCCGTGGCGGCGTGCCGGGGCGCGGGCCGCGGCCGCGCAGGCCCAGGTCAGCGTGGGTGCGCCCAGCACGCCGAGGGCCGTCACGGCCAGCGCCGCCGGCCACCCGGTCACGTCCGCGGGCCCCGTGAGCGTCACCAGCAGCCACACCGTGCCGATGATCTGCAGGACGCACATCAGCCCCTGGAGCGTGGCGGTCACCGTCCACCACCTCGGCCGGTCGGGGCCGGGCCGCAGTGCCGCCTCGGCTTCGGCGGCGACCGTGTCCAGCGCCGCGGGCAGCCCTTCGGCGCCCCGCCCGGCGGCGTCGCGTACGGCGTGGGCCCACGGCGCGGGCAGTCCGCGGGACGCCTCGCCGACCAGGTTCCGTACCGCCTGTTCGATGACGGGGCGGGCCGCGGCGCGGTCGTCGGTGATGCGGGGGACGTCGCCGCTGGGGCGGGTGCGCCGGTGGTGGAGGCGGGTCCAGGGGGTGGCGCAGGCGCGTTCGGCGTGGCGAAGCCAGTCGTGTTCGGCGGTGCGGCCGGTCGCCGCGGCGCCGACGGATTCGGCGAGCCGTTCATCGAAGGTGCGGCGGGCCTGTGCGGTGAGCGTCACCCGGCCCTGCGCGGTGTAGACGGGGCGGAGGCGGGCGGCGGCGGCGTCGACGTCGGCGGCGAGGCGGCGGTCGGCGGCGTCGTGATCGGCGACGAACCGGGCGAGGGCGTCGCGGAGGTCGCCGACGCCGGTGCCGGTGGCGGCGGAGAGGGCGAGGACGGTGGCGCCCGGTTCGCCGTGTTCGCCGAGCGCCATCCCGTCGTCGTCGAGGAGTCGTCGCAGGTCGTCGACGACCTGGTCGGCGGCGTCGCCGGGCAGGCGGTCGATCTGGTTGAGGACGACGAAGGTGACCTCGGCGTATCCGGCGAGGGGGCGGAGATAGCGCTCGTGCAGGACCGCGTCGGCGTATTTCTCGGGGTCGACGACCCAGATGACGGCGTCGACGAGGCCGAGGAGCCGGTCGACCTGTTCGCGGTGGCCGGTCTGTGCGGAGTCGTGGTCGGGCAGGTCGAGGAGGACGAGTCCGTCGAGCCCGGTGGCGTCGCGGGCGGGGGTGTGGCGGCGGTGCGGGGGGACGCCGAGCCGGTGGAGGAGACCGTCGGCGCCGGGGCTGCCGCCGGTCCAGACGCAGGCGACGGGTTCGCCGGTGGTGGGCCGTTGGGCGCCGGCCCGGGAGCGGGGTGCGCCGGCCAGGGCGTTGAAGAGGGAGGATTTGCCGCTTCCGGTGGCGCCGGCGATGGCGACGACGGTGTGCCGGTCGGAGAGCCGGTGGCGTTCGTCGGCGGCGTCGAGGACCTGCCCGGCATCGTCGAGCGTCGCGCCGTCCAGGCGGGTGCGGGAGAGGACGATCAGTTGGCGGAGGGCATCCAGGCGGGCCCGTAGGGCGTCGCCGAGATCGTGGCGTCCGGCGTCGGGGATCCGTGGGAAGCCACCGCTGTCGGGGATCCGTGGGAAGCCACCGCTGTCGGGGAGTGGCCAGCCGTAGGGGGCGTCTTTGTGGGGGGCGTGCCCGGGGGCGGGGATGTTGCGGGGTGCGGGTCCGGCCGGTACCGCCGCGTCCGTTCCCCGTGCGGCGGGTGCGTCGGCGGGGCTCTCCCCGTCCCCTTGCGGGCCGGTGCGGCGGCCTTCGCCCTCCGGGGTGCGGGGGCCGTTTCTGGTGGTCCAGAGGGTGGGCAGCCGTCGGCGTCGGCGGGGTGTTCCGTCGGGGCGACGGGCGGTGTCACGTGGTGTGGCGGGGGCCCGGCGGGCGATGAGGCCGTCGTCCCAGACGGCGGCGCGGGTGACGAGGCGGCCGCCGGTGCAGACCACGGTGCCCGCCGCCCATGCCCGGTGGCCCCCCGGACGGTCGGTGTCGCGCTCGGAAGGGGCGGGGCCGGGTGCGGGCGGCACCGCGTCCGCACCCGGGGGCGGGGCCACGTCCGGTTCCGGCTCGTCGTGCGCGTGTCCCCGGGGCGGGGTGGCGTCGACGCGTTCGCCGCAGGTCCGGCAGGCGCGGCACATGCGGGTGCGGCCGCATGCCCCGCACGGGTCGGGCGGCGCGGGCGCCGGGTCCGGGGCGGTGCCGTCGGGGGTGTCATCGGGTCCGCTCGCCCCGTTCATCCGGTCACCTTCTCCCTCTGCAGTACGGACAGTGCGGCGATGAGTTCGGCCTGCTGGTCGGGGGGGACGGTGAGCCGTTCGAGGGGGGCGAGGCGGCGTTGGCGTTCGGCGGTGAGGGCGCGGTCCAGGTAGGTGGTCAGGAGGCGGGTGCCCCGGTCGTGGAGGCGGAGGGTGCTCTGGGCGCCGAGGAGGGTGGCGAGGCGTTCGGCGGCGGCGCGGGCGCGGTCGCCGCCGAGGAGCGCGGTGGCCAGCAGGGCGGTGGGTTCGTCGGGGGTGACGGAGCCGGGCCGTCGGGCGGCCCGGCCGCCCCGGGCCTCGCGGATCTCCTCTTCGGTGAGTTCTTCCAGGCAGCGGCGCCAGCGGCGGACTGCGACGCCGAGGCGGTCGGGTGCGCCGGTGGCACCGGCGACGGCGGTCGGTGCGATGTCGGCGGCGGCCGGGTCGCGGCGCCAGGCGTCGGCGGTGCGTTCGCCGGCCCGTTCGACGGCGCAGGCGAGGAGGGCGGTGAGGCCGTGGGTGAGGGCGTCGAGGAGGTCGTCGGGGCGGCCACCGAGGGCGTGGTCGCGCCAGTGGGCGCGGGCGTCACCGGACAGCACTTCGCCTGCGGTGATCTCGCGCCGTACGCGGGTGGCGGCTTCCGCGTACGCCTCCTCGACGCGGGCGGCGAGGCGGAGGGCGGCGGCGTGCTGGGCGGCGGCGGCCCCGGCGAGCGCGGGGAGGCGGCTGCGGAGAGAGGCGATGACCCCGGCGGTGGTGCGGTCCGCGGCGGCGGTGCGGGCGGGCGGGTCCTGGGCGTGGCGGGCGAGCCAGTCGCGGAGGGCGGCGACGGCGGTGGCGGGCAGGAGTCCGGTGCCGCCACCCGCGGATTCGGGGAGTTCGGGGATGGTGAAGCGGGGGACGTGGCCGAGTCCGGCGCGTTGGAGGAGAGCGGCGTAGCGGGCGGAGATGTCCGCGGCGATCTGGTGGGGCACCCGGTCGAGGACGGTGACGAGGGTGACGTCGTACTCCTTGGCGGTGCGGAGGAGGTGCCAGGGCACGGCGTCCGCGTAGCGGGCGGCGGTGGTGACGAGGACCCAGATGTCGGCGGCGCAGATGAGTTCGGCGGCGAGTTCGCGGTTGCGGGCGACGAGGGAGTCGATGTCGGGGGCGTCGAGGAGGGCGAGTCCGGCGGGGAGGGCGGGGTCGGTTTCGATGCGGAGGGTGGGGACGGGCGGTTCGTCGCGGGTGGGGTGCGGTGCGTCGTGTGCGGCGGCGTGGCTCTCGGGGCGCTCGCCGGTGCCGTACGTTCCGCTTGTCCCGTAGGTGGGGTACGGGGGTGTGGTGCGGGTGGGGCTGCGGCGGGGTTCGCGGGTGGCGGGGCCGGGGCCGTCCTGTTCGGGGACCCAGAGGCGGGCCAGGTGGGGCAGGACGCGGCGGCCGGCGAACCAGTGGAGGTCGTCGGGGTGGCAGACGAGGACGGGGGTGCGGGTGGTGGGGCGCAGGACGCCGGCTTCGGAGACGCGTCGGCCCACGAGGGAGTTGACGAGGGTCGATTTTCCGGCGCCGGTGGAGCCGCCGATGACGGCGAGGAGCGGGGCGTGGGGTGCGCGCAGCCGCGGCATGACGTAGTCGTCGAGCTGGGCGAGCAGCTCGTCCCTGCTGCGCCGGGCGCGGGCGGCGCCTCTCAGGGGCAGCGGGAAACGTGCGGCGTCGACGCGGTCGCGCAGTACGGACAGGGCGTCGATGAGTCGGGGTTGTACGTCCAAGGTCGCCACATGTGCAGAATGCCCAATTTGATTTGGTTTTTGAAGCGTATACACCTGTGTGCGTGCCATAAAAACTGCCACAGAACGGTATGAGCGGCGCGTGAGACGATCGAGGCGAGCGGCTCGCAGGCATAACGACTGCACAACAGCCGCTGCCGGAGTGGCCAAAACCGGTGCAGGATTCGTACCCGCCTGCGATTATCGGGACCACTTCACGGAATCTCCACAACGTGCCACGGAGGTGAAGCAACCGGGACGAGGCACCCGGACCTCTATCCTTGTCCGCGGTCCGTGATCCACGTCCACCACCGGCCCCCGTAGCTCAGCGGATAGAGCAGGTGCCTTCTAAGCACTTGGCCGCAGGTTCGAGTCCTGCCGGGGGCGCCACCGCCCGTACGGCGTCCAGCCCTCCCTTGTGGAGGGCTTTTTGCTGGTCGGGGCTGTTCAGCGGGGCCGGTGCGGCGGCTTCGGCGGGGTGGGAGTGGCTGCCGGGACAACGTGGGAGTCCGGCTGACGCCGGTTGTGGACGGCTCCCGGTGGCTGTCCTTCCCGAATCTTTCCGAATGAACATCGCCAAGTTCGAGACCGGTTCCAGCTACGCCGGCCCCCTTTCCCGGCTCTCGCCCCACTGGCACGGTCACCAGCGACCCGGTTTCCCCTGGTTGCCGTTTCAGGGACGGACGGCCCGACAGCAGCCCTCCGGCGCGGTCGGGCCGTCACCGCTCCCCGCTCCCCGCTCCCCGCTCCGAGAGGCGCCGGCTCACCCGACGAGCGCCGCCAACGCCTCCTCCGTCGCCCGATCGTCGGGAAGACAGGCCAGCAGGTGGTGGCCCGGTGGTCCACGGCAGCGAGCTTGACGTACCGCAGCCGCAGATCCCCGGCCACCGGGTGCCGGAAATGGCGTACGGCGGGATGGAACGCCGAGGTCTCCCGGCGGCCGCACCAGCGGGCCGCGTCCGGGTCGGTCAGCAGCTCCTCCGTGATCTCCCCGTACCTGCCGTCCTCCGGATGCAGGGCCGCCTTCGCCCGGAACTGGCCGAGCAGACTCCGCGCCTCCGGCTCCCAACGGGCCAGCAGCGCACGGACCGGCGGCCGCGGAACACGAGCCACAGCACATTGCGCTGCTTGATCGCCGCCTACCTGGTCGTCGCGCTGCTGCGCGGCGGGGTACAGGCGCATGCCCGGGCCGTCGTTGACGACACGGCTCTGCCGTGGTGGCTGGACGGCACGGGCTCTTACGGGCTGGCCGCCCCGATCCTCGCGACCCGCCTGCTCCCGCCCACCGCGCCGAGGGCCACCCCGCACCCCGGCGCGCTTCCGGCGTCGGCCCTGGTCCTCGCCGCGGCCGGCGCGCTGCTGGGCGGCTCCCGGGAAGACGCCCTCGCGCGCCCGTTGGTGTTCGCTGCGGCGGCGTTCCTGTGCGCGGTGCTGATCTGGTCCACTGCCAGGAAACACCTCGCCGGGCCGGCACCGCTCCTTCAGCGGTGACGCGCCCGAGCGTGCAGTGAGGCCGGGGCCGGGGCACGGAGGTCAGCGCCTCATCGCCGCGCCCCCATCAGGCGCCTTCTCAGCACTCGGCCGCAGGTTCACGTCCTGCCGGAACGCCGACGTGGAGCCAGCCGGTCAGGCAGGTATGCCGAGGTCACACGGCGAGCAGATCGCTGCCTCTACGGGGCCGTGCCGCCTAGCCACAGCACGTCACGGGCCCGGGTCATCGCCACGAACAGCTGGCTGCGCAGCAGCTCCTCCCGTTCGCGTGCCGATTCGGTCGCCTCTGTCACTCCGGGGTCGGCGCTCGGTGACCCGTTCGGCAGGGCCGCATCGTGCTGCGGCAGATACACCCGTTTGAACTCCAGCCCTTTGGCCCTGAGATAGGTGCCCAGTTTGACCGCGTCAACGGGATGGCCGTCGTAGTGCTCCAGCGGGCAAACCGGGACCTCCGCACGGGTGAGAAGCCGCTGGTAGTGGCCGACGGCCCGCGTGGAGGGGCACAGTACGGCGGCGTCGGCACGCGCGCCGTCGGGCAGTGCGCGCAGGGCGTCCAGGAACGCCTGGTCGTGTTCGGTCACGGTCGGCTTCACGACACGGACCACCTGGCCGTCGTGGTAGGTGAGGTCCACGTCCCGGATGCCGGGTGTGCGCAGGCCGTCGATGTCGTCGAAGGCATCGTCGGCGACGACCGCGAGGGCCGCGTCGAGGATCTGTTTGCTGTTGCGGTAGTTGGTACGCAGCACCTGCCCGCGGTCGCCACGGATGTCGATACCGGCGTCGGAGAGCCGGAACCCGCCCGGGTAGACGGACTGCTGGCCGTCGCCGACCAGGAGCAGCCCGTTGGGGGAATCGCCGACCAGGGCATGCAGCAGGCGCACCCCGACGAGGGTGAGGTCCTGGACCTCATCGACGATCACGGCCGCGTAGCGCAACCCGTCCGTGCACCGTGTCGCCTCCGCCAGGGCGAGGGAGAGGACATCGTTGAAGTCGTGCACGCCACGCTCGGCGCGCAGGGATTCGTACGCCTCGTACAGCGCCCATACCGCCTGGCGGTGCGGTTGTCGCAGGATCGTCCTGCGGCGGCGCCGGGGCACGGTCGCGTACTCCTCGAAGTCGGTGATGCCCCGGCCCTTGATGACGTGGTCGATCTCCTCGCGCCAGTAGCGCGGCGCCGGATCGATCTCCGCCAGCCTGCTGTCACGACCGACGTGCTTCCAGGCGAGGCTGAAGGCGGTCTCGGCCTTGTCCCCGTGCAGCCGGACCTGCACCCCGCGCTGCTGCAGGAACTCCTGCGCCCACGAGTGCAGGCTGCGGAAATCCACCCGGTCCGCGACGGCCGGGGACATGGTCCGGAAGAAGGTGCTCTGCACCCGGGGCAGGTTGTTGGCGAACGTGACGTAGAGGATGCGGCCGCTGGTGCGCCTGGCGAGGTGGGCCGCGCGATGGAGGCCGACGACCGTCTTGCCCGTGCCCGCGGGACCGCTGATACGTGCCGGGCCCGACCAGTTGCGGCGCACCAGAGCGACCTGGTCGGGGTGGAGGAATGTCATCCACTGCTCGATCGGAGCCTGCAACGCCTCCTCCAGCACCGCGTCCCGCAGACCGTTGAGGTCGAACAGTCCGTCGGCTTCGGGCTGTTGAGGGAGCGCGGTGGGAGGTAACGCCGTCTGTCCGACCGCCGACCCCTCGTAATCGGGGAAGACGCGCTCCAGATGGTCGGCGATCGCGCGGACGGATTCCCTCCGCAGCCTGCAGCGCTCGGACAGGAGCGCCGGGCCGACCTCATGCTCGCCCAGAAGCCGGATCCTGCCGAGCGTGGCGTCGACCCGCCGGCCCGCGAAGACCATGAGCGGCTGGACCGCCACCGGAGACAGCCCGAGCGACGCGACCGCACCCTCGGCGGCCTTCGTCACCGCCAGGAGCTTGGCCGCGTGCTCATCGCGTGGCTCGCCACCGGCGTGGAGCCTGCCTCCCGAGACCTCCGGAGCGGACCGCCAGTTCTTGACGTCGAGCACGAAGACACCGCCGGGCCCCACCAGCAGCATGTCCACGTTGGCGGTACGCGTCCCCGGCCACCGCCGGTCCACGAGCAGCCGCCACCCGCGCTCCGTGAGCACCAACAGCTGAGCGGCAACGAGACGTTCGCCCTCACTTGCCGCTTCCCACTGACGCGCCTGCCGACGGGCCGCCTGCCACTGCTCACGTAACAGCCGCTCCTGCCGCCGCGCCTCCTGCGCCCGCCTCGACGCCGACCCGCCTGCCCCCATACCCAGCCTCCTCCTACGCGGACTGGCGATCATAGGGCGATCAGCGACCGGGCGGCAGGTACATCGTCCGACAACCGGGGGCGCCGGCGCCCGGAGTTCAGCCGCCGCCCGCACGGGACGGGCCCCTGCCGCCCAGGCGGCGGCCGGGCGGACGCCTGCGGGTGGAGGTCGACGCCAACTCCCTCTAGAGCAACTCCCTCTAGAGGAGGCCGCAGCACCCCTGCCTCTCCGGCTGCCGGCCCCCGGAACACACGCGTCCGCAGCCATCACTCCGCCACACCCCACAAGGTGACGGGCGATGAGATCATGACCACGTGCGCCGCCCCGGCCGCCAGCTGTCGATCACGGCAGGCGGGTCCGGCCGGCGGCGCGAGCCGGTGCCCCCTGCGGGCGGGCGTCAGTGGCAGTCGAAGCAACGGAGGGGGACCCCGTGGGCGAAGGGGCCGGGGCATGGATACGGGTGCCCATGGGCGCCGAGGCGGGCCGGTGGGACACCCGGGGGTCGGCGCAGCGGGTGTTGCTCGTGGTGCACAACGTGACCTCCGCGACCCGGCTGCTCGATGTCCTGCCGCTACTCCGCGACTGGCGCGTCCAGCTGCTGGCCACCTGCACCGGTTCGTCCCCCTTCCAGGCCGGGGTGCCGGAGCTGCTGGCCGAGGTCGGGGTGCCCGTACTCCCATGGGCGCAGGCACTGCGGACGCGGGTGGACCTCGCCGTCTCCGCCAGCTTCGGCGGTCAACTCCAGGCAATTTGCGGCAAGTTGGCCGTTTTGTCGCACGGTGTTGGGTACAATAAAACGCTGGCGACGCCGGACGCCGGACGCCGGACGCCGGACGCCGGACGCCGGACGCCGGACGCCGGACGCCGGACGCCGGACGCCGGACGCCGGACGCCGGACGCCGGACCCGGTATTCGGGATGTCGGATGCGTGGCTGCTCGTCGACGGGGAGCCGATCGCGGACGCCATGGTGCTCTCCCATCCCGAACAGCTCGCGCGGCTGCGGACCGCGTGCCCGCCCGCCGCGCACACCGCCGTCCTCGCCGGAGACCCTTGCTTCGACCGGATGCTGGACGCCCGTCCCTACCGCGACCGCTTCCGCCGGGCCCTCGGACTCCGGGACGGGCAACGGCTCGTCGTCCTCAACTCGACCTGGAACCCCGCCTCGCTCTTCGGTGACGGCGGCGACGACCTGCTGCCCTCCCTCCTCCCGCGGCTGACCGGCGAGCTCCCCGCCGACGACTACCGCCTCGCCGCCGTCCTCCACCCCAACATCTGGCACGGCCACGGCCCGGGCCAGGTACGGGCCTGGCTGGAGCGGGCGCGCCGCGGTGGCCTGGCGCTCCTCGATCCGCTGACCGACTGGCGTCAGGCCCTCCTCGCCGCCGACCTCGTCATCGGCGACCACGGCTCGGTCACCTACTACGCCGCCGCGCTCGGCACCCCCGTCCTCCTCGGAGCCGCGCCGCTCGACGGCCTCGACCCCGCCTCGCCCGTCGCGGACTTCGTCCGCACCGCGCCCCGACTCGACCCGCTCCGACCCCTGCGACCGCAGCTGGAATCCGCAATCAGCGACCATCGCCCGCACCCCGGACCGGCCGAACTCACCACCTCCGTCCCCGGAAAATCCGCCGCCCTCCTGCGCACCCTCTTCTACGACCTCATCGGCATCCCCGAGCCCGGTACCCCCGCTCTCCTCGACCCGCTGCCGCTGCCCGACCACACACCCCCGCGGCACACCACCTCACTGCGCGTCCTGACCCGCCTCCTCGGCCCGCACGAAGTGGAGCTACGCCGCTACGCGGAGCCGTCGTACGAACCGGAGGAGCCCGAGGACCTGCCAGAGGGCCCGGCGCGTACCGCCCGAGGTGGCCGTCCGGGAGACGGAGAACCCGTCCGGGCGCACACGGCTGCGCACGAGGACACCGCGGACAGGGAGGCGGTGGCTGCGGCGGACGTGATCTTCCGCCACGGCCCGGCCGACGATCCGCGACTGGGCCCGCCCGCGGCGTGGTGCGCCGAGGTGCTGGCCCGCCGCCCGCAGTGCGCTCTCGCCGTCTACGTCAGCGCTCCCGGCACCTGCACCATCCACACCCGTACCGGTGTCACGCTCACCCTCACCGTCGACGCCTCGGCGGCCGACCCCGCCGCGCACGCCTCGGCGCTGTTCGCCTGCCTGTCCGCGGGCACGGCGCCGCGGAGCCTGATCGCGAACGGGCTGACGGTGCGGACCGCCCGGGCCCGCCACCGGGTGACGGTCGCCCCGGCCAACCCTGCGGAGGACGGCACCGGGACCGCCGGGTGACCGCGGTGGAGCGGCCGCCCGACCGTACCGCCGTCCCTACTCCGCGTCCCGCTCGACGGCCTCACGCAGCTCCCGCAGGCGTATCAGGTGGAACCCCGCGCCGCCCTCTTCCAGCAGCCCGGCGGCCTCCTCGAAGTGGGCCAGCGCCTCCCGCGGATGCCCGGCCTCGTTGCGTGTCTCCGCGAGGTCGGTGAGGGTGCGGGCGGTGTTGTACGCGTCCTCGACGCGGAAGAACTCCAGGGCCTGCTCCAGCCATCGCGTGGCCTCGTCGCAACGGCCCAGGCCACGCAGGGCCCGGCCCCGGTGGCGGCGCAGAAGAGCGCGGGCGCGGGGGACGCTGCCGCTGCCCTCGCCGCCCTCCGGGAGGGTGACGAGGACGGCGTCGGCCTCCTCGAAGAGGTCCAGCGCCTCGGCGTACCGCCACTGCCGCAGCCGCAACAGGCCCAGGGTCTCCGCCGCGGTGGCCTGCCCGAGACGGTGACCGGCCAGCCGCGACGCCCGGGCCGCGTGCCGCAGCTCCTCCTCGGCCTCGGCGAAATGCTCGGCGCCCAGCTCCGTCAGGGCCAGCGCGAGTTGGGTGTGCATCCGGGCCCGCACCCGAACCTGCGCACCGGGCACCTCGGCCGCCGGGGACGGGTCGCCCTCCGGGGCCAGGGCGCGGGCGGCACGGACGCCCGCCCGTAGCGCCGACAGGACCTCCTCGTGGCGCCCGGCCTTGAGCTGCACCGCCCACAGGGCCTCGCACAGCTGCCAGACGCTGTGGTGATCGCCGTACTCCTCCGCCGCCAGCACGGCCGCCACCAGCGTCGGGAGTTCGCCGTCCAGGGTCGCCAGCGCCGCCCGGTCGTCGGCGTACGGGCCCTGCGGCAGCAGGTCGTAGAGGGGGCCGAGATGCCAGCGTTGCGGCAGGGCGGCGCGGTCGGCGGGCACCGCCAGGCGCAGCGCCCACGTCACCACGCGGGCGACGGCGGCGGAACAGCCCGCGGGCCGGTCCTCCTGCGCGGCGAGCGCTTCCGCGTGCTGCCTGACGAGAGGGCGCTGGTGGTGGCGCACGCCGTCCCGCGTCTCCAGGAGCCCGCGCGCGACCAGCTCGTCCAGGAGGCGTTCGGCTTCGGTCTCGGTGATCTCCGCGGTGGCCGCCGCCTGTGCGGGGCCGATGGCGGGCCAGGGGCGCAGCGCCAGCAGGCGGTGGAGCCGGGCGGCGTCCGCGGGGAGCGCGCGGTAGGCGTCGTCGGCGGCGGCGCGCACCGGATCAGGGTCGGCCGCGGCGGGCTCCCGGACCGGCGGAGTGGCCCCGTCCGCACCGTCCGGCGCGGGGTCCTGCGGCAGAGCCAGGGAGGTGGCGGCGGTCCGCAGGGCGTACGGGGAGCCGCCGCACCGGTCGAGGACGCCCTGGAGCACGGCCTCGTCGTCGCCGCGCCACCGCAGTCCGGTGAGGTTGCCGAGGAGGGTCCGCGCGTCCTTGGCGGAGAGCGGCCCGACCGGGACGGGCACGGCGTCGAGTCCGGCCAGCGGGCGGCGCGCGACGACGATGGTGAAGACGCCGGGAGCGCTGGTCAACAGGGGGCCGACCTGCGCGGCGGACCGGGCGTGGTCGAGGACGACGAGCAGCCTGCGATCCGCGACGAGGGTGCGGTAGAGGTCGATGCGGTCCTCGGCCGCGGGCGGTACGTCCGCGTCGGCGACGCCCAGTTTGCGCAGGAAGTGGCGGAGCGCCGCGGGGGCGTCGAGACCTCCGGCGGCGCCGCCGCGCAGGTCGAGGTAGAGCTGGCCGTCCGGGAAGCGGTGCGCGTTGCGGCTTCCCCAGTGGACGGGCACGGCGCTGGTGCCGATGCCGCCGGGCCCGTACACGACGGCGACGCGAGGCAGGCCGTCGGCCTTGCGTCCGGCTTCCTTGTCGAGCTGTCTGAGGGGCTGGCGGCGGTCGGTGAAGAAGCGTGCGGTGGTGGGGAGCTGGCGCGGAACGGCCGTCGCGCTCGCGCGGGCGGGGGCGGTGCGGAAGAGGACGCCGAGGGCGCGGGCGTACTCGGGGTCGCGCGCGGCGCCGTCGGCCAGCGCCGCGGCCAACTCGCCGCGCTCGTCGGCGCCGACCGGCGCGGGCACCTCGCGTCCCGCCATCCGGCGGGCGAGCGCACCGAGCGATTCCCAGCCACGTTTGCCCGCTTCTGTCGCCATGGACATCGCCTTGGTGGACAGCAGGGACGAAACCGCCCCCATCGACGTGGGATCCAGCATGCCGTCACTCCCCCTGTAGGCCGCCCCGTACCGCTGCCGGGTGGCCGTGCCGATCCGTTCTCCGCCCGTGGTCAACCGTAGTGGTGGAATCGCCGGACGCCGTGCTCCTCCCGCACATCCTGCCGGGAGGGGCGTGGGCCGGGAACTCCCTCCGGCCGAGACCTCATCCCAGGCGTGCGCCGCTCACACCTCTCGCGGCTGACCCCTCGTCCACTCTCCCTCCATGCAGGCATCCTGACGCTGTATCGAATAGACGAACGGCGCGTTGACGGCATTCCCCATGCCCAGAAGTGTTTATTTTTGGCCTGTTTGCATATGACTCTGATCACGTAGAGTCCGTATCCGGATTGCGAACGATCACTCTCGGGCAGACCCGTGAAGGCCCGGACTGTCTGGTTCCGGCCCACCCCCAACCGGGGCGCCGGATGTTACCGGCGCACCGGACTGTCTGCCCATCGGAGTTGAAATATGGACAACAACCTCGTCATTGACGCGGCGGTCCCCGGCCAGTCCGGGTTCGACGAGAAGCAAGTCCCCCTCTACTACACCCGCAAGACCACCGACATCCTGCACAAATACGGCCCCGGACCGCGCGTCCACTTCCATATGGGGATATTTGACGAGGGAGCGCGGCCCAACACCACGGTCGCGCAGCGCGTCCTCCGGCGCCGCATCGTCGAATCGCAGGAGGCCGTACTCGACCACGCCGCCGAACTCTGGGACGTACCGCGCAACCCGCCCGGCCATCTCCTCGACATCGGCTGCGGCGTCGGCGGCGGTTCGATCTACTGGGCGCAGAAGTACGGCGCGCAGGTCACCGGCATCACCGTCACCGGGGAACACATACCGGTCATCGCCGACCTCGCCCGTCAGGCCGACGTCGGCGACCGGATCACGCCGGTCCTCGGCGACATCCACGACCTGACCGACGAGAACCGCTACGACGGCGCCGTGGCCATCGAGAGCTCCGGCTACATGGACCGCGAGCGACTGTTCTCCGTCGTGGCCAAGGCCCTCAAGCCCGGCGGCTGGTTCGGCATCCAGGAACACTTCCTGTGCCGCCCGGAGTGGACCGATTTCATCGACGCCTATTACAAGACCCGCCTGGGCACCCTCACCGAGTACATCAACGCCGCCCGCGCGGCCGGTCTGGAGCTGGAGCAGGACGAGGACATCACCGACCGCGTCGCGGAGTTCTGGATGCAGTCGATGGCCTGGAGCACCGCGGAGGTGGAGACGATGGACCGTACGGGCGTGCCCTCGCCCATCGCCCGCGACCGGCTGCTGGATTCGGAGCGTACCCACGGCAAGCTGTTCCGCATCTGGCGCGACCACGCGGTCGAGACCCGGCTGCTGCTCTTCCGCCTGGGAGGCAACTGACATGAGCGTCACCTCCGACACCCGCACCACCCCGGGCGGCGACCGGTCCCGCCCGTCCCCCATCGGCTGGCAACTCCCGCCGTTCTACTGCCCGATCACGCTCACCGGTGGCATCCACCCGCGCCACGCGGAACTGGAACAGCGCGCCCTGGACTGGCTCGACGACTACGGCCTCTACCCCGATGCCACCGAACGCGCGTGGGGACTGGCCACCCACAGTGCGAAGTTCAGCTGCCGGATCATTCCGTGCGGCCAGCCGGAACCCCTGCTCATGTTCGTGCTGTGGAACTACTGGGCCTACACGATCGACGACTGGCTCGACTCCGGCAGCGACGCCACCGCCACCGCCAAGATCGTCGACACCAGTGTCCGGCTGATCCGCGCCCTGGAGTACCCGGGATCGTCGATGGCGAGGCCCGGTCCGGTGGCCGATGCCCTGCACGATCTGGTGGCCCGGACCCGGGACATGCTCAGTCCCTGGCAGTTGCGACGGTTCATCGACGCCATGCGGGACTGGCTGTTCGCCTCTGCCTGGCAGATGACCAACGTCGAACGCCGCATCATGCCGACCCTCAACGACTTTGCCGGCATGACCGTTTCGATCAACGGCACCCGCTTCTCGCTCACCTGGTGCGAGGTCGCGAACGGCATCGACCTGCCGCCCGACGTTCTCTGCTCACCGGCGGTGCAGGCCGTCACCGACGCCGCGGGCTTCATCGTCTCCACGGACAACGACCTGTTCTCCTACGCCAAGGAAGACCACCTGGAGCTGCCCGAACAGAACCTCATCAATGTCATCGCCCATGAACGGGGCTGCACCCCGAAGGAGGCACTGGCCGAGGCCGTCGGTCTGCGCGACCGGACGATGACGCTGTTCATCCGGCTCAGCGAACAGCTCGCCGCCCAGGGCGACCCGGAACTGCGACGCTATCTGGTGGCGCTCGGCCACTACATCGCCGGCTGCATCGCCTGGCAGAACAGCGCCCCGCGCTTCGCCAGTCCCCGCAACCGCAACCCGTTGCCGGTGCCGGGCTCGTCGTTCGGCATCACCTACCGGGACACGCCCAGCGACCCCTCGACGGACGCACCGGCACTCCCGGCGATCGCCTGGTGGTGGGACCAGCTGACGTCCCCCGACGCTCCCTGAGCGTGGTGTCCCGCCCCCACCGGGACGCCCCCACCACAACCGCGGAACGGCGGCACGCACGCACCGCCGTTCCCTTTCAGCTTCCCTGCCCGCGACGCATTCCGTACGCCTGCGGGCCCGGGACCGTGCAGCTCAGTGACCGCTGAACCAGCGACGCCACCAGGTGTGGGAGCGGCGCTCCGCCGCCGACATGGGCACCGCGACCCGCGGCCGCGGACCGGTCGCCTCGGGCAGCGGCTCCGAACGACGCGGCGCCGGCAGCTCGGAGCTGGTCTGCTCCGGCATGCTCGGCTTTGGCGTGAACCTCACCGGAAGCTCGACCAGATGACGTGACATCAGCGACGAGCGGTACGGCAGGTCGTGATCCGCCACCGCCAGCTGCAGATCGGGCAGCCGGGCGAGCAGGGTGTCGATACCGGTGTCGGCGATGGCCCGGCCCACATCCTGACCGGGGCATTCATGCGGGCCGCCGCTGAACGCGAGGTGCGAGCGGTTGCCGTGCACCGGCTCCGTGAGGTCGGGGCGGATCTCCGGATCGACGTTGCCCGCCGCCAGGCCCAGGATCAGCATGTCGCCCTCCTTGACGCGCTGACCGCCCAACTCCGTGTCGCCGGTGGCCCACCGTCCGAGGATGGTGGTGAACGGCGGCTCATCCCACAGCACCTGCTCCAGCGCGTCCGGCAGGGTCATGTGACCGCCCGAGAGGCTGGCGCGGAAACGGCGGTCGGTGAGGACCATCCGCACCGTGTTGGCGATGAGGTTGGCGGTCGTCTCGAACGCGGCGATCAGCACGACGCGAAGATGCTCTGCAGCTTCGTCGTCGGTGAGCGCGGAGCGGTGCTCCAGCAGCCAGGTGGTGAAGTCGTGGCCGGGGGTGGCACGTTTGCGCCCCACGAGCTGCTGCAGCGCCTGCATGACGAACTCGTTGCTGGCGACAGCGGTTTCGGTACCCTTGAGCATGTCGCGGGCGGCCTCGACCAGCCGGGGGCCGTACGACTCGGGCATACCCAGCAGCTGCGTCATCACCAGCATCGGCAGATGCTCGGCGAACCGGCTGACCAGGTCGGCCTGGCCGGCGCCGGCAAACTCGTCGATCAGCTGGTTGGCGAAGCGGGTCACGTACCGGCGGATGCCCCGCCGGTCGAAGCGGCCGATGGAGTCGGTAACCGCGGCCCGCAGCCGCTCGTGGTCGGCACCGTCAGCGAAGTTGCACACCGGCTGCCAGGCGGTGAGAGGGGCGAGCGGGTGTTCCAGGCCGACGCGGCCCTCCCGCATGTCGCGCCAGCGGCGCGAGTCACGCGAGAAGCGGGACGGGGTGCGCGCCACGTCCAGGTTCTCGCGGTGCCCCAGCACCAGCCAGGCGGGGAGGTCGCCCTGCACCAGCACCGGCGCGACCTGGCCGTGTTCGGCACGCAGCTTCTCGTACAGCCCCATCGGGTCGGCCTCGGCCTCCGGACCGTACAGCCGACGCAGACCCTCCGGGCCGACGCCGTGGGCCGGGCAGCCCGGGGGCGGAGTGGGGGAAGTGCTCACAGTGGCTCCTTGGCTCCTCGTCGGCTCACGCCACGGCGAGGGAATGCAGATACCGCATCAACGTCATCAGTACGTCGCGGCTTGACGGGCGCAGCCGGGCGTCGCAATCGACTATCGGCACATTGGCCGGCAGGTCGAGGGCGGCGCGGACCTCCTCGACCGGGTGTGGCGGTGCGTCCGGGAAGGAGTTGATGGCGACGACGAAGGGGACGCCGCGCTCCTCCAGCCGCCCGATGACGTCGAAGCTGACCTCCAGCCGACGGGTGTCGATCAGCACGACGGCGCCGAGGGCACCGTCGAACAGGCCGTTCCACAGGAACCAGAAGCGCTGCTGTCCGGGGGTTCCGAAGAGATAGAGGACGAGTTCGTCGTTGAGACTGATCCGGCCGAAGTCCATGGCCACGGTGGTGGAGGTCTTGCGTTCCACACCGATGGTGTCGTCGACGCCGACACCGGCCTGGGTCATCGTCTCCTCGGTCGTCAGCGGACGGATCTCGCTGACGGAACCGACGAGCGTGGTCTTGCCGACGCCGAACCCACCGACGATCACGACCTTGACCGCTGCCGCCGCGGTATCCGGCAGTTCGTCCTCGGTCCGTGGGCCCTCGGCAGGGTGCTCGACAAGCGTCTCAGAGCTTTTGAAGTCCATGGATCACCGCCTCAATAAGGGCACGGTCGGGAAGTTGAGCGGGGGGTACGGGTGCCCGTGCGACGACGCGGCTGTCTGTCAGCAGGTCACCGAGCAGGACGGTGAGCACGCTGACTGGCAGGCGCATGTAGGCGGAGAGCTCCGCCACGGACAGCGGGGAGTGGCACAGCCGCATGATCGTGGCGTGCTCGGGCTGCATGCCCGGTTTGGGGGCGTTCTTGGACACGATCAGCGTGACCAGGTCGAGGGAGGCCGACTTTCCGGAGGATCCGCTGCGCCCCCCGGTGATCACATAAAGCCTCTCCGGGTTCTCGTCCTCCCAGCCCTCGTCCGCATCGCTCACTCCGGAGACCCTCTTCCCCCTCGGCGGGGACGCCGCATGTCCTCAACACGTTCGACGACCTCGCTCATACGACCTGTCCGTTGTGGCGCGGTGGGCTGCTCAGGTGCTCGCCGATGCGGGCCACGAGGTCCCGCATCCGCGCACCGATCAAGCCGGCGTCCACGTCTTCATCGGCCAGCACCGCGAGGTAGGCCCCGGCGCCTGCTGCCATCAGGTAGAAGAACCCACCGTCCAGTTCGATCACGACCATACGCATCCGGCCGTCGCTGCGGGGGAACTCCGAGGAAACCGCACCGGCCAGGCTCTGCAGCCCCGCGCAGGCGGCCGCCAGCCGGTCCGCGGTGTCGGTGTCGGTGCCGTGCTGGGCCATCCGCAGGCCGTCCGACGACAGCACGATGACGTGACGGGTCTGCGGCACGCTCTCCGCGAGGTCCTTGAGCATCCAGTCCATGTTGGGCCGGTGCTGAATCATGGCTACTCACTCTTTTCCGACGACTCGTCACTCTCACGGGCTGCACCGGCCTCACCGGAGGCACCGGTGGGCGCGGGTGTCTGGCTCTCGCCGGACAGGCCGCTCTGGAACGCCGCCAGCCACATACCGGGCTGCACCGGTGGCGCTTTGGCCGGGGCGGGGGCGGGGGCGGGGGCGGGGGCGGGGGCGGGAACAGCGGGGGCCGGCGCCGGGGTAGGGGCTGGGGCGGCCGGCGGAGCCATGGGGGCGGTCGGCCGGGCCTTGCGCCGTCGCTGCGGAAGTCCGGTGACGGTCCGCTCCGTCACCACGGGGATGTCGTCCATGGTGTCGCCCGGATATCCGCCGTTGACCGGCGCGGGGGCGGCAGGCGCCATCGCCGCGGGGGCGGCCGCGGCAGCGGGAGCGGGACGGGAGATCCCGGCGGGACGCTCCGTGCGGGCGGCCAGCGGGCCCGAGGACGCGCCGATGCCGTGGGCCCGGCCGGTGGCGGGGGCGGTGGTGATCAGGTCCTGCGGGACGATCAGCACGGCGCGGACACCGCCGTAGGCGGAGGTACGCAGCGATACCTGGAAGTTGTAGACCTGCGCGAGGCGGCCGACGACGGCGAGGCCGAGGCGCGGGGTCTCGCCGAGGTCGTTGACGTCGATGCCCTTCTGGGCCTGCTCCAGCATCCGCTCGGCGCGCATTCGCGCCTCCTCGCTCATGCTGACGCCGCCGTCCTCGATCTCCACGGCGATGCCGGACTGCACCTCGACGGCGGTCAGGTGCACCCGGGTCTGGGGCGGGGAGTAGCGGGTGGCGTTGTCCAGCAGCTCGGCGAGGGCGTGGATGAGCGGTTCGACGGCCGGGCCGACGACGGCGACCTCGGAGACCGAGTGCAGTTCGACGCGCTGGTAGTCGAGGATCCGGGACATGGCGCCACGGAGCACGCTGTAGAGCGGAACCGCGCGGCTCCACTGGCGGCCGGGGCGGGCGCCACCGAGCACGGCGATGGAGTCGGCGAGGCGTCCGATCAGGGCGGTGCCGTGGTCCAGCTGGAGCAGGTCGCCGAAGACCTCGGGGACATGGCCGTGGCGGTCCTCCATCTCGCGGAGTTCCTGGGCCTGCTGGTGGACGATCGCCTGGACGCGCCGGGCGATGTTCACGAACGCGCGCTGGGCGGCGTCACGGAGGTCTTCCTCCGCGACGACGGCTTCCATGACGGACCGCAGAACGGCCTGGTGGGCGCCATGGAACTCGGGGGTGAGCTCCGCCTCCTTGGCGTGCTTGGCGAGCCGCCCCCCCATGGCGTTGAAGACGTCTTCGGGGAATTCACCACGGCTGAGCCGGTTGACCATCTCGGGCAGCAGGTCCTTGGCCAGGCGGATGGTCTCCGACTCCTGGCGGGACATGGCTGTGCGGTACTCACGGTCGCGCTGCCGCAGCCCGGCGATCACCTTGGCCCGTCGAGCCAGCTCAGCCGTGACCAGTGCGACCGCCACAGTGGCGATCACCCCGACCCAGGCGACCGGTGTACTCGCCTGGGAGGGGACCGTCACCGCGGCGACGACTCCGGCCACGGCCGTCACCGCGGCTGGCACGGCCCATGCGAGAACCGAGACGGGACGTGACCCCCCGGGCGACGATCCTTCTCGAACCATCTGCACCCTCAAAACCCTCAAACATTGAAAGATCGGGACGACTTGCCGAATCCGCGACACAACGGACAGTGCCGTCACGGTGGTTACCGTGCAACACTTCCAAGGGGGCGGCGGACCGGAAGTAGCATAACCGGGTTTGATCGCAGGCTGACGCCAGGTCACTACGCCCCGAACAAGCGGAAACCGAACTTCCCCTTCATATTCGACACTCCGTCAGTTCACTTCCGAATACGGGCGAGTCGTGTCATCGGACAGGCTTCCGGCAGTCCGGCGGAGTAGTCCGGCAGTGCAATCCCCTCGGAAACCTCCCACCCCTCATCGAGCATCGCGGCACATGCCTCTGGCGTGTTCAACAGAGCGTGGCGGGCGTCGATCGCCTGCTGGGTGCGGGGTGCCAGGAACTCTCCGACCTGACGTCCGCCCTCCTGACACCGGGTGGCGTAGGGCCGCATCCGCTGTTCGTAGCGGGCGAAGGCGAGACGGTGGTCACCTCGGGCGGCGGAGAGTTCACCCGCGAGGACGTAGGCCCCCACGAGAGCGGCGCCGGTCCCCATGCCACCGAGGGTGGCGCCGTGGGCGGCGTCGCCGAGCAGGACGGTGCGGCCGGTGGACCAAGTGGGCACGTCCACACGGCTGATGGCGTCGAAGTAGATCCCGGTGGCGTACGGCAGGGTGGCCAGCACATCGACGGCGCGCCCTTTACACCCTTCGTACGCCGCGGCGATAAGCCGTATCTGCGCCCGGGGGTCCCGCCGGTCATGAGGCAGACGGGGCCCGGCGAAGACACAGAACGCCTCGCCCGCGTACGCGGTTTCGGCCGCGCGGTGCGGCAGACGGCCCACGCTGACGGTCCGGCCGGGCTCGGAGTAGGCGCCGGGGTGTGCGGTGAGGCCGGGCGGGGTGCCGGGTGGCAGGTCCCAGGCCGCGATGTGGTGACCGAGGTGGCGGACGAACCGCTCCTCGGGGCCGAAAGCGAGGCGGCGGACCGTGGAGTGCACGCCATCTGCGCCGACGACGAGATCGACGTGGCGGGGCGCGGCGCGTTCGAAGGTGACGCGCACGCCGTCCGGGGTTTCCGTGAGAGAGGTGAGGGAGTCGCCGAAGAGGTATTCGGTGGCGGCGGGGCGACACGATCCGGGGGCCGTCGCATCCGCTCCGCCCCCGGGTGGGCATACCGGGCGTACCGGTGGCGCGTCCGCGTGCAGGCTGCGGTCGTGGAGGAGTCGGGAGAGGCGGGAGCGGAGGATTTCCAGGCCGCCGCCGGCGAAGGCGGCGGGCACGGTGGCGAGCGGGGCGCCCTGGGGGTCGGTGAAGGCGAGGGGGTGGCCGCCGGTGGCGTGGGCGCGGACCTCGTCGAGCAGGCCCATGCGCTCCAGGACCGCC
Source organism: Streptomyces sp. NPDC059080 (assembly GCF_042739975.1). Classification (NCBI taxonomy): domain Bacteria; kingdom Bacillati; phylum Actinomycetota; class Actinomycetes; order Kitasatosporales; family Streptomycetaceae; genus Streptomyces; species Streptomyces sp. NPDC059080. Next base: position 103,087 of record NZ_JBHYGX010000017.1, on the reverse strand, counting down.
CGATGGACCTCACCGCGGAAGTCCACGGCGAAGCCGCCGTCGCGCAGGGCGGGTGCCACCTCCACCACCGTCGGGCGGAAGCCGTGGTGCGCCAGCCAGTAGGCCAGCGCGGGACCCGCCACGCTCGCGCCCGAGATCAGCACGGCCGGGCCGGGACCTCCGCGCCCCGCCGCCCCTTCGTTCCGTACCACCGTCATGACCTTCTCCCCCTTTGATTCCGTGTCACCCCGTACGCCGTCATGGCCGCGCGCGGTGGCGGCCGCCGGCCCGCACGGCCGGAGGCGTCATCACAGAAAACTGTATCCGTCGGACACAGATCTGTATACCTGATACACAGTTTTAGGATGCGGAGGTGACTGGAGACGGGAAGCACGGTGTGTTCGAGGGGCGGACGGGGAGTGTGGCGCTGCTGTGGGGTGAGCGGGAGCGGCCCAGCCGGGGGCCCAAACCGGCGCTGAGCCCGGAACGGATCGCGCGTACGGCGATCGGTCTCGCCGACGCCGGAGGGCTGACGGCCGTCTCCATGCAGCGGATCGCGGGCGAGCTGAACTTCACCAAGATGTCGCTGTACCGGTATGTCCCGGGCAAGACCGAACTGGTGGCGTTGATGATCGACACCGCCATGGGTGCCCCGCCCGACGCACCCGAGGGAGCAGACGGGGCCTGGCGGCCCGCGCTCCGCGCCTGGGCCGCCGCGCTGTCCGCCGTCTTCCACCGTCACCCCTGGCTGCTGGAGGCGGCCGTCGGCGCGCGGGTCATGGGGCCGCACGAGCTGAGCTGGGCGGAGCGCGCCGTCTCCGCGCTGACGGACACCGGCCTGACCGGAGGCGAACAGCTCGACGCGGTGGTGTTGCTGACCGGTCATGTGCGGGGCATCGCCCAGGTCGCGGCCGCCATGGGCGCCGGCTCCGAGCGGGCGTCGGCGCCGGAAGAGGTCCTGAGCGCCGCGCTGAACGAACTGCTCGTCGGCCGCTCGGACCGCTTCCCGGCGCTGACCTCGGCCCTCGCGTCCGGCGCCACCGGCCGCGCGAACCAGGCACTGGAATTCGGGCTGGAGCGGATCCTCGACGGCCTCGAAGCGCTGATCGGCCGGCGGGCGGCCCGCTGAGCGCCCCGGGCGCCTCCGCCTGACACCCGGGGCCGTCCGCACCGCGACGCGCTACAGGCGGCGCACCGCTCGCCGGGGCGGCTCCTTGGCGTCGGACAGCAGGCCCTTCAGCGTGGCGAATTCGTCGACGCACTTCGCGGTGCCGTTGACGACGCAGTCCAGTGGCTGGTCGGCGACGGTCACCGGCACCCCCAGCTCCTGGCACAGCCGCTGGTCGAGGCCGCGCAGCAGGGCGCCGCCGCCGGTCAGAGCGATGCCGCGTTCGACGATGTCCCCGGACAGCTCCGGCGGGCACTCGTCCAGGGTGCGGTGGACCGCGCGGACGATCGCGTCGACCGGCTCGGCGAGCGCCTGGCGGATCTCCTCCTCGGTGACCTCCTGGACGCGCGGCAGTCCGCCGACGTGGTCGCGGCCGCGGACGGTGTACGTGGTGGGGCGCTCCGGGGTGCCGTCCTCGTCCTCGGCGACCGGGCTCCAGGCCGCCGAACCGATCGCGATCTTGATGTCCTCGGCGGTGCGCTCCCCGATGGCCAGCGCGTGCTTCTTCTTGACGTAGGCGATGATCGCGGCATCCAGGGCATCCCCGGCGACGCGTACGGACTGGGCGGTGACAAGGCCGCCCAGGGAGAGGACCGCGACCTCGGTGGTGCCGCCGCCGATGTCGACGACCATGCAGCCGACCGGCTCGGCGACCGGTAGTCCGGCGCCGATCGCGGCGGCCATGGGCTCCTCGATGAGGTGCACCTCGCGGGCGCCCGCGCCGCGCGCGGAGTCGATGACGGCGCGCCGCTCGACCCCGGTGATCCCGGACGGGACGCAGATGACCACACGCGGCTTGGAGAAGCGGCGGGTGGGCAGCGCCTTCTTCATCAGGGCGCGCAGCATCTGTTCGGCGGCGTGGAAGTCGGCGATGACGCCCTCGCGGAGGGGCCGCAGGGCGGTGATGCCGGACGGGGTGCGGCCGATGGTGCGCTTGGCCTCGGTGCCGACGGCGATGACGTCACCCGCGGCGTTGACGGCGACGACGGACGGTTCGTTGAGCACCACCCCCTTGCCGCGCGCGTGGACCAGGGTGTTGGCGGTGCCGAGGTCGATGCCTATGTCGTACGTACCGGACGAGGTGCTGGGCGCCATGGGGAGTTCGTTCGCTCTTTCTCAACTGGATGACAGGCCCCGGCTGAGCGGGGTCCTCGGACATCGCGGCCCAGGCGGCACCAAGGGAGTACCAATGGCGTCAATTACGGGCATTTATCAAGAGTACTGGGGTCGCGGATTGGTTCCTGCGGTGGGGAAACGGGCGGACCGCCGAAGGGGTTCCGGATGGGTCCGCACCCGAGGAGGGCCGGTTTCCGTACCGCTCCCGGGGGCGGGCCGGTTCCGGGTGCGCACCGGGGGAGCCGCCCCGGGCCCGCCGGTCACCGGCTGCTGCTGCCCAGCCTGCCCCGGGCGGCGCGATTGCGGCCGCCGGGGCCGCGGGAGAGGGCGTGGGCGAGGTCGTCGAGGGCGTCGAGGAGGAGGTCGGCGCCGCGCAGGGCGACGCCCTGGCTCTCGTCCTCCGCGTCCCACCGCTCCCACACGGCATGCAGTTCGCTCCAGTCCAGCTCCTCGCGGTCCACCACGGCCTGGGTGGTGCGCTCCAAAGATTCGCGCAGCTCGTAGGCGAACGCGGTGGCGCCGACCGACGGTTCGGCGTCCTTCTTGGGGAGGTGGGCCTCCAGGATCATCGCGACCCGGCCCATGGTGGCGAGCGCGGTGGTCGCCGCCGCGGCCGAGGACCGCGACAGCCCCCGGTGGCGTACCGGCTCCTTCTCGGCGCGCTCCTCGCTCTCCTCCCAGGCGACGCGGGCGGCGCGGGAGTCCAGCAGGGCGTCGCGGACCTGGCGGGGGCGGCGTTCGGCGGGGCGGGCGTGCAGTTCGAAGACGGCGAGCGCGTAACGGCCGTTGGCCTCCAGCCATTCGGCGAGGCGGCGGCGGAGCCGGGGCGTCTCCCAGGTCGGGAAGAGGGCGTAGGCGGCCATGGCGAGGAGGCCGCCGATGAGGGTGAGGACGAGGCGCTCCAGGACGGTCTGCTCCCAGCCGGCGCCCGCGATGCCGAGGAGGAAGACGACGTACGCGGCGACGCAGGCGGAGGTGACCGAGACGCCGGTGTGCATGAGCAGGTACATCAACAGGACGCAGCAGAGGGCGAGCGCCGCGGCGACATGGGCTCCGGGGTGGAAGAGCGCCATCAGGGCGCCGCCGACGGTGACGCCCACGAGGGTGCCGCAGAACCGGGCGACGCCCCGGGCGTAGGTCTGGCCGAAGTCGGGGCGCATCACCATGACGGAGGCGAGCGGCACCCAGTAGCCGTGGCCGAACGGCAGCGCGGTGCCCAGGAGGTAGCCGACCGCGGCGACCACGCTGATCCGTACGGCGTGCCGCAGGATGCGGGAGGACCAGCGCAGTTCGCGGTGGAGGGAGCGCAGCGCGCCCGGGATCAGCCGGGGCACGCTGGGGCGCAACAGATGGCCGCGTTCCCCCTCGGTGGCGGGGCGGGTGGACTCCACGGGCTCGTCGGTGCTCTCGACGGCGTCGGCGAGGAGGGCGATCAGACGGTACGCGGAGCGGCGGGCGGCGCCCTTGAGCACCGGTCCGGACGGCGGGACCTCCAGGGTGGCCATCGCCTCCGGGGGCAGCCGTACGGGGCGGTCGTGGCGGATGGCGTGGGCGACGGCGTCCAGGACGGTGGCGGCGGCGCCCAGCAGATCGCGGGTGCGGTCGCGTTCGGGCCCTTCCAGGGGCGCGCCGACCACGGGGTCGGCGAGGGAGGCGAGGACCGGCCGGATCTGTTCGGCGATGCCGCGGGGGCCGTGGAGCTGGACGGGGCGCCGCTTGGCCTGACGTGGCGTCACCGCGGAGGCGAGCCGGGCGTCCATCAGGGGCTGCGGGTCGAACGGGGCGACGGGGTCATGGCGCAGCCGCCGGGCGTAGTCGGCCTCGGCGGCGAGGGCGTCCGCGAGAGCGTCGCGCTGGACGCCCCAGGGGCGCACCGGGAAGACGACGATCAGCGTGGCCTGGATGAGGCCGCCGAAGGCGATCAGCGCGGCGTGTTCGAGGGCGCCGAGCACGGAGGTCGGCAGGGTGACGGTGACCAGCATGATCGAGACGGTCTGGGTGCCGACGACGCCGGAGATCGGCCCGATCGCCCAGGCCAGCCCGGCGAGGAAGGTCCATCCGGCGAGCAGGAGGAGGAAGGCGAGGAGGTGGGAGGCGGCGAGGTAGCCGAGGAAGGTGGAGAGGGCGAGGCCCCCGGCGACGGCGAGCGCGAGGACGGGGCGCGGGCGCCAGCTCCGTTGGAAGGTGACGGTGCCCGCGGCGAAGGCGCCGAAGGCGGAGGAGACGGCGAGCGTCGGATTGCCGCGCCACAGGCAGAGTCCGATGACGAGGGCGACGCCGACGGTGCCGCGCACCGCGATGAGGGGGGTGAGCTCGGCCCGCTCGATGGTCAGCCCGGAGCGGGCGGTCTTCTTCAGCGCGCGCGACCAGGTCATACCAAGAGAATACGGGGCACAATGCCGCGGTTCGGGCCGGGCGGTACCGGCGCCTCACGTGGCGCCGGGGGCGTACGGGAGCGGTGCCGGTGGGGCGTGGGCGGGGCTCGCGCCCGGGACGCGGGCAGGGCGTGGCCGGGACGCGGGCAGGGCGTGGCCGAGGGCTCGGGCAGGGCGTGGCCGAGGGCTCGGGCAGGGCGTGGCCGAGGGCTCGGGCAGGGCGTGGCCGAGGGCTCGGGCAGGGCGTGGCCGGGGCGCGTTCCGTTCCGTCGCGCGCCGTGCGGTGCCGCCCGCGGGCAGGCGTGCGCACCCGGCGCGTCGGCCCACCCGACGCGCCCCCGGCCGAGGGCGCCCCGGGCAGGCTGAAGAGCGGTCAGGCGCCGCCCCGGAACGGCCGGACCACCCCCGGAGCGTCCCTCAGGACACCACGTCCTTACGGGCGAAGCCGCGGAACGCCAGGGCGACGAGGACCAGCGCGTACGCGACCGAAACGGAGGCGCCCTGGAGCATGCCGGACCACTCCATCGTGGGTTGCAGCGCGTCGGCCCAGGCGAACTGCCAGTGTGCGGGCAGCACATCGCGCCAGCCGCCGAGGGCGGTGACCTGGTCGAGGACGTTGCCGACGATGGTCAGGCCGACCGCGCCGCCGACCGCCCCCAGGGGCGCGTCGGTGACCGTCGACAGCCAGAACGCCAGCGCCGCCGTGACCAGCTGGCTGACGAAGAGGTACGCCACCACGACCGCCAGCCGCCCCACCGCCTCATCCGACGGCAGCGCGCCGCCGGTGGGCAGGGTGAGCGGGCCCCAGCCGTACGCGGCGGTGCCCACCCCCAGGGCGACCAGGGGCAGCAGCACCATCGCGGCAGCGCTGAAGAGCAGGCCCACGGTGAGTTTGCTCAGCAGCAGCCGGGCGCGCGGCACCGGCGCCGCGAGCAGATAGCGCAGCGACGACCAGCTCGCCTCGGACGCCACCGTGTCACCGCAGAACAGCGCCACCGGCACGACGAGCAGAAAGCCCGCCGAGACGAAGAGCACGGTGGCGGTGAAGTTGCCGCCGGACGCCGTCGCGGTCTCCACCAGGGTGACCCGGCCGCTCGCCCGCCGCCCCGGGGTGCCGCCGATGGCGAAGGCCACGACCAGTACGAACGGCAGCAGCGCCAGACCGGCGCCGATCACGAGGGTGCGGCGCCGCCACAGCTGCCGCAGCGCCTCGACGCGCAACGGGAGGGTGCGGCGAGCGCGGTAGCCGGGGGCGGCGGCCGTCGCCGGGGGCGCGGGGTGCGGATCCGGGGTGGTGGCGGTCATCGGTCGCCTCCGATCAGGGTGAGGAACGCGTCCTCCAGGCGGCGGTGCGGCCCGACGCGGTACACCGGCAGGTCCAGCCGCAGGAGTTCGGCGAGCAGGCGCGGGGTGGCCGCGGGGTCGTCGAGGCGGACCAGCAGACCGTCGTCGGCGCGGACCGCCGCGAGCACACCGGGCAGCGCGCGGACCTTCTCCACCACCGCCTCGGTGAGCGCTCCGGGGTCCGCGACGCCTACGAGGACGGTGTCCTGAGCGCCGGTGATCTCCGCGACCGGCCCGGACCTGACCAGGCGTCCGCGGTCCATGACGACCAGATGCGTACAGCTCTGTTCGACCTCGGACAGCAGATGGCTGGAGACGATGACGGTGCGTCCGGCGGCCGCGTAACGGATCATCACCTCGCGCATCTCGCGGATCTGGGGCGGGTCGAGGCCGTTGGTCGGCTCGTCGAGAATCAGCAGGTCGGGCAGGCCCAGCATGGCCTGGGCGAGGGCGAGGCGCTGCCGCATGCCCTGGGAGTAGGTGCGCACCGCGCGGTCCAGGGCGGTGCCGAGCCCGGCGATCTCCAGGGCCTCCTCGGCGTGCGCGTCGGAGGCGGGCCGCCCGGTGGCACGCCAGTACAGGTCGAGGTTGGCGCGGCCCGACAGATGTGGCAGGAACCCTGCACCTTCGACGAACGCGCCCACCCGGGAGAGCACGGGGGCGCCCGGCCGGATGGCGTGCCCGAAGACCCGGATCTCGCCCTCGTCCGGCCGGATCAGGCCCATCAGCATCCGCAGGGTGGTGGTCTTCCCGGCGCCGTTGGGCCCGAGCAGCCCCAGGACCTGCCCGGTCTCGACGCGGAACGACAGGTCCCGCACCGCGTACCGGTCGCTCGCCCCGGCGTACTTCTTGCTCAGCCCGTCGATCACCAGCGGCACGGCAGCGAGGGACGGATCGGGGGCCGGGGCGGTGGTGCGGCGGCGGGCGGTGAGCAGCAGGGCGGCGGCGAGGACCGCGGCGGCCGACGGCAGCAGCCACGTCCAGGCGGGCAGCGGGGGCGCGGCGGCGCGGACCCGCGCGTCGGTGGGGACGGTCAGGGCGCCGCCCCCGGCCGCCGCCACGGTGTAGGTGGCGGGCTCGGCGGGAGAGGCGTAGCCGAGGTCGGTCGCGGCGAGGACCAGGCGCATCCGGTGCCCGGCGGCGAAGTCGTGGTCGACGGCGGGCAGCCGCAGTTCGACGCGGACGCCCCGGTCGGCGCCGGAGATGCGGTACGGCGTGACGAGCTGGGCGGGCAGCACCTGCTTGGTGCCGTCCGGGGCGACGTCGTAGAGCTTGGCGAAGAGGACCGCGTCGCGGGAGGTGGACCGTACGGTCACGGTGGTGCGTGGCGCGCCGGTGAGGTGGACGGGCGCCGTGAGCGGCGCCGAGTCGAAGCGGGCGTACTGGCCCGGGAAGTCGACCGCGAGGCCGCCGGTACCCAGGGCGGAGAGGGCGCCGAGCGCGCCGACGCCGGGGACCGCGGAGATCGCGGGCGGGCTCGCGCCGGGCGGGTTGGTGAAGCGCTGTTCGGGGCCGGTGAGCTGGATGCGGCGCGGGTCGTGGGCGAGGCCGGGGTAGGCCGGGCCGCTCGCGCCGCGCAGTTGCAGGGAGCCGTTGGTGGAGTCCACCCCTCCGCTGCGGCTGACCCGGAACGCGGGCCCGGTGCCGGCGCCCTTGTCTCCCTTGAGGTAGCGGTCGAACCAGGCGCGGGTGCGGTCGGCGAGCCGGGCCGTCTCGCGGTCGCCGCCGTCGTGGCCACCGGCGATCCAGTCGACGGAGACGGGGGCGCCGTTGCGGCGCAGGGCCCGTTCCATCGCATCGGATTGATCCAGTGTGAAGAGCGAGTCGGTCTGCCCCTGCATGATCAGGGTCGGCGCCTTGATGCGATTGCCGACGGCGGACGGACTGCGCTTCTCCAGGAGGGCGCGGGCCGCCGCGTCCGGTTTCCCGGCCACCGCGACCCGTTCGTACATCGTGCACAGGTCCGCGGCGAACCGTCCGCAGCCGCCGGACGACGCGGGGACGCGGCCGGGCCCCGCGGTGGGATCGCCCGCCGAGCCGGTGGTGAAGAAGATCCCGGACCACAGCTTCTTGAACACACCGTGGGGGAAGAGCGCGTCGGCGAGGTTCCAGTAGGTGATCTGCGGGGCGAGGGCGTCGATCCGCGGGTCGTGCCCGGCGGCGAGCAGCGCGACGGCGCCGCCGTACGAGGCGCCGGCGATCCCGACGCGCGGATCCCCGGCATTGTCGAGCCGCACCTCGGGACGTTTCGCCAGCCAGTCGATGAGTCGGCTGACGTCGGCGACTTCGCGGTCCGGGTCGTTGAGCCCGATGCGGCCGGTGGAGTCGCCGAAGCCGCGCGCCGACCAGGTGAGGACGGCGTACCCGTCCCGGGCCAGCCGCTCCGCCTGCGGACGGACCTCGTTCTTGCTGCCGCCGAAACCGTGCGCGAGCAGCACGGCGGGGCGGCGCGCGGTGGAACTCCCCGCGGTGAAGTAGGAGGTGTCGATCCGTACGGTCTTCGCGCCGCCGGGCTTCTCGGGCACCGCCAGCGCCCGGTCCTCGCGGTGCACGAGGGGTGCGGCGTCCGACGTGGCGCCCGCCCACACGCCGCCGCCCATGAGCAGGGCCAGAACACCGACGGCCGCGTACAGCCGCCGTCCGCGCAGTCGCAGATCCATAGGGGGATCCTAGGGAGCGGCCCTTACGGGGTTCCCGGGGAGTGGCCGGGAGACGGCGCCGGGCCCGGCCCGGTGGCGCGGGGGCCCGGCCCTATGGCGCGGGGGCCCGGCCCGGTGAGGCGGGGGCCCGGCCCGGTGGCGCGGGGCCGTCGTGGGTTCCGTCGTGGGTGCGGCGGGCGGCGCGCGGAGCGGCCCGGAGTCTGCTGGCACCCTGGCCGGTGTATGTGGCCGGCGCCGCCACGATGTTTCTGCTCTCCTCGGTCGAGCTGACGCTGCCCGCGCTGCTGGAACAGCACCGGTACGCGGCCACCACCAGCGGCCCGTTGCTCACGGCCTTCGCCGGGGCGAGCAGGCGGCGCGCCGCGGGGCGGCACCGGCCCCAGCCCCCGATCAGTACTGCGGAGGCCCGAACCCACCAGGGGCCGGCGGGTTGCCGGGCGGGACCGGCGGGGCGGCCGGCGGTATCGGCGGAGCGGTCGGCGGTATCGGCGGGGCCGCGGACGGGACGGGCGGGGCGGCGAGGCCCGGCATCGGCATCGGCGGGACCGGGCCCGCCTGCGGGGGAACCGGGCCGCCGAACATCGGGCCGCCGGGCATCGGGCCGGGCATCGGGCCGGGCATCGGGACCGGCGGCTGCCAGCCGCCGGGCTGCGGGCCAGGCGGGACGAAGCCGGGGCCGCCGAACTGCGGGGCGGGCGCGGGCGGCTGCCAGCCGGGGGCGACCGGCTCGCCCTTGGCCATCAGGGTGAACAGGGCGAGCGAGCCGAAGAGGTCCAGCGCCAGCTCCACGAGGTTGAGGACGCTCAGGCCCGGCATCGAGTCGCTGATGTCGAAGAGATGACCGGAACCGCCGAGTCCGATCACCGCCAGGAGGGCGTTCGGCAGCAGCATCGTCGCCAGGCCCAGGGCCAGGCCGCGGGCGGCGGTGCCGCGGATCAGGCAGCTCAGCCCGGCGATGCCCGCCAGCGCCAGCATGATCAGCGCATGCCAGCCCGGGGCCAGCGACGTCAGCGACGTCAGCATGCCCTTACCCAGGTAGAGCATGAAGACGGCGTCGCTGTCCCCGTCGCCCTGCACCACCATGTAGATCTGCCAGATCACCGAACACAGCGCCATCGCACCGAGAACGAGACCGGCGACGACCCCGGCGGCCTTGGCCGGACGCATCGGCGGCAGGCTCGGGGCGGGCCGCGGCCAGGACCGCATCCCGGCGAGCAGCACGACCCCGGTGACGAAGGTCAGCAGGGCGAGCACCAGGCTGCCGAGGAAGACCGCGTCGAAGGGGTCGGCGTCGATCTGGGCGTGGAGGAACCAGCGGTTGTCGCCGGTGTGGGAGCCTACGCTGACCACGGTCTGGACGGCGGTGGCGAAGGTGAAGGTGGTGGCGACGGCCATCAGGCCGCCTGCCGACCGCCGCCCCGCGAACGCCGCGAACGCCCCGCTCAGCTGCACCAGGGCCAGGCAGAACTGCGTGGAGTTGCTGACGGTGTTGAGGCCGGGGGGACGTGCGCCGGTCCAGTAGTCCCACACCGCGGGGAAGCCGGACTGCGAAAGGTCGTAGCAGAGCCAGAACGCGGTGTAGAGGAAGAAGACCAGGCAGAAGATGCCGCCCGTGATCCGTGCGCCCTTGGCCAGCGCCGTACTAGGTGGCATCGCATCCCCCGATAGTGGTGTTGTGTACACGCCCGGTCACCGTAGCAACCCCGCCGACGGCCGTCCCCTGAACGCCGTGCCCCCGGCGGACGGAGCGCCGCCGCCCCGCCGGTCGATGACCGGCGGGGCAGCGAACGTACCGTCAGTGGTTGCTGGGGAAACCGAGGTTGATGCCACCGTCGGACGGGTCGGGCCAGCGAGTGGTGACGACCTTGCCGCGGGTGTAGAAGTGCACGCCGTCGTTGCCGTAGATGTGGTGGTCGCCGAAGAGCGAGTCCTTCCAGCCGCCGAAGGAGTGGTAGCCGACCGGGACCGGGATCGGGACGTTGACGCCGACCATCCCCGCCTCGACCTCCAGCTGGAAGCGGCGGGCCGCGCCGCCGTCGCGGGTGAAGATGGCGGTGCCGTTGCCCCACGGCGAGGCGTTCATCAGCGCGATGGCCTCGTCGTACGTGGCGACGCGGACGACCGACAGCACCGGGCCGAAGATCTCGTCGCGGTAGGCGTCCATCTCGGGCGTGACGTTGTCGAGCAGCGACACCCCGAGCCAGTGGCCGCCCTCGAAGCCCTCGACCGTGAAGCCGGTGCCGTCGACGACGACGTCGGCGCCCTGGGCGGCGGCGCCCTGGACGTACGAGGCGACCTTGTCGCGGTGGACCTTGGTGATCAGCGGGCCCATCTCGGACGCCGGGTCGTCGCCCGGGCCGATGCGGAGGGCGGCGGCGCGCTCCTTGATCTTCTCGATCAGCGGGTCGGCGGTCTCGCCGACGGCGACGACGACGGAGATCGCCATGCAGCGCTCACCGGCCGAGCCGTACGCGGCGTTGATCGCCGAGTCGGCGGCGAGGTCGAGGTCGGCGTCCGGCAGCACCAGCATGTGGTTCTTGGCGCCGCCCAGCGCCTGCACCCGCTTGCCGTTGGCCGTGCCGGTGGTGTGGATGTACTTGGCGATGGGGGTGGAGCCGACGAAGGAGACCGCGGCGATGTCCGGGTGCTCCAGGATGCGGTCGACCGCGACCTTGTCGCCGTTGACGACGTTCAGCACGCCGTCGGGCAGGCCCGCCTCGGCGGCCAGCTCGGCGAGCTTGAAGGCAGTGCCGGGCACCTTCTCGCTGGGCTTGAGGACGAAGGTGTTGCCGCACGCCACGGCGAGCGGGAACATCCACATCGGCACCATGGCGGGGAAGTTGAACGGCGTGATGCCGGCGACCACACCGAGGGACTGCCGGATCGAGGCAACGTCCACCCGGGTGGAGACCTGCGTGGACAGCTCGCCCTTGAGCTTCTCGGGAATGCCGCAGGCCAGCTCGATGATCTCCAGACCGCGGGCGACCTCGCCGAGGGCGTCGGAGTGCACCTTGCCGTGCTCGGCGGTGATCAGCCGGGCCAGCTCCTCACGGTGGGCGGCGACCAGCTCGCGGTAGCGGAACAGCACCGAGGTGCGCTTGGCGAGGGAGCTGGTGCCCCAGGTGGCGAACGCCTCCTTGGCGGCGGCGACCGCGGCGTCGACCTCCTCGACGGAGGCGAAGGCGACCTGCTTCTCCTGGGCGCCGGTGGCCGGGTTGAACACCGGGCCGAAGTTGCCGGACACACCCTCGACGGGCTTGCCGCCGATCCAGTGGCTGATGGTCTGCATGCGGGGGGCCTTTCCGGTGGTGACTGCTACGGGCTGAGATCAGAGGTGTCGGCGGCGGTCGGCGGCGTGTTGGTCGTAGGCCAGGCGCGCGGCGACCGCCGCGGGACGCGTCGCGGTCTCGGCAACAGGTACATCCCACCAGGACTGGGCGCTCGGCGCGCCCGGCACTGTGTCGGCCGTTTCGGTCTCGACGTAGACACATGTGGGACGGTTCGCGCCACGCGCCTCGGCGAGGGCGTCGCGCAGCGCGCCGACGGTGGGCGCGCGCAGCACGCGCATGCCGAGGGAGGCGGCGTTGGCGGCGAGATCGACGGGCAGCGGAGCGCCGGTGTAGGTGCCGTCCGCCGCGCGGAAGCGGTAGTCGGTGCCGAAGCGCTCGCCACCGGTCTGCTCGGAGAGGCCGCCGATGGAGGCGAAGCCGTGGTTCTGGAGCAGCACCAGCGTGAACGCGGCGCCCTCCTGGACCGCCGTGACGATCTCGGTGGGGTTCATCAGGTACGTGCCGTCGCCGACCAGGGCCCATACGGGGCGGCCGGGGGCGGCGAGGGCGACGCCGAGGGCGGCGGGGATCTCGTATCCCATGCAGGAGTAGCCGTATTCGAGGTGGTACTGCCTGCGGGACCGGGCGCGCCAGAGCCGGTGCAGATCGCCGGGGAGGGACCCGGCGGCGTTGACGAGGATGTCGGTGTCGTCGACGACGGCGTCGAGGGCGCCGAGCACCTGGGTCTGGGTGGGCCGGGCGGCCGGGTCGGGGGCGGCGTACGCGGCGTCGACGCGGCGCTCCCAGGCGGCCTTCGCGGTGGCGTAGCCCGTCTCGTACGTGGCGTCGACGCGGTGGCCGTGCAGCGCGCGGGTGAGCGCGGTGAGCCCTTCGCGGGCGTCGGCGACGAGGGGCAGCGCCGCGAGCTTGTGGGCGTCGAAGGCGGCGATGTTGAGGTTGACGAAGCGGACGGCGGGGTCGGCGAAGAGGGTGGCGGAGGCGGTGGTGAAGTCGGTGTAGCGGGTGCCGATGCCGAGGACCACATCGGCGTCGCGGGCGAGTGTGTCGGCGGTGGCGGTGCCGGTGTGGCCGATGCCTCCGACGTCGGCGGGGTGGTCGTGGCGCAGCGCCCCCTTGCCCGCCTGGGTGGCGGCAACGGGGATGCCAGTGGCGTCGGCGAAGGCCCGCAGGGCGTCCTCGGCCTCGCTGTGGTGGACGCCGCCACCGGCGACGATCAGCGGGCGGCGGGCGGCGCGCAGGGCCCGGGCCGCCTCGGCGAGGGCGTCCGGGTCGGGCGCGGGGCGGGGGACGCGCCAGATGCGGTGGGCGAAGAACTCCGGCGGCCAGTCGTACGCCTCGGCCTGGACGTCCTGCGGGAGGGCGAGGGTGACGGCGCCGGTGTCGACGGGGTCGGTGAGGACCCGCATCGCCTGGAGGGCGGCCGGGATCAGTGCCTCGGGCCGGGTGACACGGTCGAAGTAGCGGGAGACCGGACGCAGGGTGTCGTTGACGGAGAGGTCACCGGCGTACGGGACTTCGAGCTGCTGGAGGACGGGGTCGGCGCGGCGGGTGGCGAAGGTGTCGCCGGGCAGCAGCAGGACCGGGAGGTGGTTGACGGTGGCGAGGGCGGCGCCGGTGACGAGGTTGGTGGCGCCGGGGCCGATGGAGGTGGTGACGGCCTGGGCTCGGAGCCGGTCGCTCTGGCGGGCGTAGGCGGTCGCGGCGTGGACCATGGCCTGTTCGTTGCGGCCCTGGAGGAACGGCAGGGCGGCGGGGTCCTCGCGCAGGGCCTGGCCGATCCCGGCGACGTTGCCATGGCCGAAGATGCCCCAGCAGGCATTCACCAGGCGGTGGCGGTGGCCGTCGCGCTCGGTGTACTGGCGGGCGAGGAACCGCACCAGGGCCTGCGCGACAGTGAGGCGGAGGGTGGTCATCGGGTGTCTCCCGGGGGCGCGGTGTAGCGGGGCAGGCGGGGGTCGGTGGGTTGGCCGGCCCAGGTGTCGCGGATCCAGCCGTGGTCGGGGTGGTCGCGGATCAGCCACTCGCGGGTGGCGCCGGGTCCGGCCATGACGTTGAGGTAGTAGAGGGCATGGCCGGGGGCGGCGATGGACGGGCCGTGCCAGCCGTCGGGGATGAGGACGGCGTCGCCGCCGCGGACCTCGGCGAGGACGTCGGTGCGGTGGCCGGGCCCGGAGGGGGTGACGCGTTGGTAGCCGACGCCCGGGGTGCCGTGGGCGGGCTCGATCTCGAAGTAGTAGATCTCCTCCAGCTCGGACTCCTCGCCGGGGCGGGCGGTGTCGTGTTTGTGCGGCGGGTAGGACGACCAGTTGCCGCCCGGGGTGAGGACTTCCACGGCGATGAGCGTGTCGCAGGGGAAGGCGTCGGCGGCGGCGAAGTTGTTGACCTGGCGGGAGCAGGGCCCGGCGCCGCGCAGCTCCACGGGGACGTCGGCCGCGGCGCCACGGCGGGCGGGCAGGCGGCGGGCACAGCGGGCTCCGGCGAGGGCGAACCGGCCGCCCGCCCGACTGGTGAGCCCCGCGCGCGCGTCGCGTGGGACGTAGGCGAAGTCGGTAAGGCCGCTGAAGACGCTGTCACGGCCGGCGAGTTCGTACGGGGCACCGTCGGTGGTGACGGTGCAGCCTCCGGCGAGGGGCAGCACGATCCATTCGCTGTCCCCGGCATCGAAGGCGTGGTGGCCGCCGGGCGGCAGGTCGAGGACGCGCAGCGAGGAGTGGCCCCAGCCCGCCCGCTCCGGCGTGATGTCCAGGGCGTACGGCCCGGTACCGCCGTGACCTGCCGGAATGTGGAGGCCGAGGGCCCGGCCGGGGCCGGGGGCGGAAGCGGATGACGCGGATGCGGGATTCATGACCACAAGTCTCCACCCGACCACTGACAGTGAGAGAAAATCCGTGCGCTGCGGCGGTGCCCACCGGTCCGCGCGAGGCCGCCGGACCGGTCCGGACCCCCGGCGCCGGACCGGTCCGGGTCCGGGGGCCCGGACGCGGCCGCAACGGCGCGGCGGCCCCAACCGTCCTTTCGGGCGGGGCGTCGGGGCACGCCGGGGTTCATCGTCCGGCGAGGAACGCGTCGACCTCCGCCGCGGTCGGCATGGCGGGCGAGCAGGCGAGGCGGGTGGCGACGAGGGCACCGGCCGCGTTGGCGTAGCGCATCATCGGCTCCAGGTCCCAGCCGTGCAGCAGGCCGTGGCAGAGGGCGCCGCCGAAGGCGTCACCGGCGCCGAGACCGTTGACGACGTCGACGGGGAAGGCCGGTACCTCGGCGGTGCGGCCGTCCCGGTGCACCGCGAGGACGCCCCTGGGGCCCTGTTTGACGACGGCGAGTTCGGCGCCCCCGGCGAGCAGCGCCTCGGCGCAGGCCCTCGGGTTGCGCAGCCCGGTGGCGACCTCGGCCTCGTCGACGTTGCCGACGGCGACGGTGGCGTGGGCGAGCGCCGCCTCGTAGTGCGGGCGCGCGGCGGCCATGGCGGCGGCGCCGGTCGCGCCGCCGTCCCCGGAGGCGCCGCCCGCACCGCCCCAGAACAGGGGCCGCCAGTCGAGGTCGAAGACGGTGGGGCCGCGCCTGCCGCGGGCGGCGAGCGCGGCGAGGGTGGCGGTGCGGCTGGGCTCCTCGCACAGTCCGGTGCCGGTGACCCAGAGGATCCGGGCGGCCCGCAGCGCGTCGTGGTCCAGCTCGTCGGCGCGGAGGGTGAGGTCGGGGGCGGTGGGGCGGCGGTAGAAGTAGAGCGGGAAGCGGTCCGGCGGGAAGATCTCGCAGAACGTGACCGGGGTGGGCAGACCGTCCACGGCGGTGACCCAGCGGTCGTCGACGCCGAACTCCCGCAGCGCCTCGTGGAGGTAGTCACCGAAGGGGTCGCGTCCGGTGCGGCTGATGACGGCGGTGCGGCGGCCCAGGCGCGCGGCGGCCACCGCGACATTGGTGGCGGAGCCGCCGAGGAACTTCCCGAACGTCTCCACCCGGGCGAGCGGCACGCCCGTCTGGAGGGGGTAGAGGTCCACCCCGATGCGGCCCATGGTGATGAGGTCGAACGGTTCCGGCATGGGGCCCCTTCGCTTCGGCCGACGCGGCACGACGGGGCCGGGCGGCGCACCCACGCCCCGTCGCGGGCACAGGTCTAGTGGGGCCGCCGGACCGTGTCAACGGCGCGGCACACCGCCCTGACCTGTACGGGGACGGCGGTACGGGCGAGTGGCCCCATGGCGGGGACACCCCCTCGCGCGGGCTTCCGCCAGGGGAGCGACGCGGCGGAACCTCCGCTTTCAGGGCGCCGTCCGGCACTCCCCGGGGCGGTCGTGCCGGAAGATCCATATGGCAGAACGAAATCTTGACACCCCCCGGGGCGCCCGCGAGGCTGAGCCCACCACTCCCGCGCCCCCGGTCACCGCCGACCGGCGAGAGGAGAGCCGTCGCATGTCCGCAGCCCGTGCCGACGCGCCCGTTCTGGACCGCATCCGGGTGGGGTCCGCGCCGGATTCGTGGGGCGTGTGGTTCCCCGACGATGCGCGGCAGGTCCCCTGGCGGCGCTTTCTCGACGAGGTCACCGAGGCGGGCTACGACTGGATCGAGCTGGGCCCCTACGGGTATCTCCCCACCGACCCGGCGGTGCTGCGCGACGAGACCGCGCGGCGTGGCCTCGGTGTCTCGGCCGGGACGGTCTTCACCTCGCTGCACCACGGCCCCGCGGTCTGGGACGCGACGTGGGCGCAGGTGTCCCGGGTCGCCGCGCTCGCCCGGGCGACGGGCGCCGGGCACCTCGTCGCCATCCCGTCCTTCTGGCGTGACGACCGCACCGCCGAGGAGCTGGAGCCGCCCGAGCTGACGGCCACGCAGTGGCGGCACCTGGCCGAGGGCACGGAGCGGCTGGCCCGGCGGGTGCGGGAGGAATTCGGCCTGATGCTGGTGGTGCATCCGCACGCGGACACCCACCTCGACACCGAGGAGCACGTCACCCGCTTCCTCGACGCCACCGACTCCGGCCTGGTCTCCCTCTGCCTGGACACCGGCCACTACGCCTACTGCGGCGGCGACAGCGTCGCACTGATCCGCACCTACGGCGAGCGCATCGGCTATCTCCACCTCAAGCAGGTCGACCCCGGTGTCCTGGCCGATGTCCGCGCCAAGGGCACCGCCTTCGGTCCGGCCGTCCGGCAGGGCGTGATGTGCGAACCGCCGCGCGGTGTGCCCGCATTGCCGCCCGTCCTGGAGGCGGCGCAGGAGCTGGGCACCGCGCTCTTCGCCATCGTCGAGCAGGACATGTATCCCTGTCCGCCGGAGCGGCCGCTGCCCATCGCCCGGCGCACCCGCCGCTTTCTGCGCTCCTGCGGCGCCTGAGCGACGGACGGAACGGACCGCGAGCAGGAGGACGACATGCACGGGACGCTGGGGGTGGCCGTCATCGGCGCCGGGCGGATGGGCGCCGATCACGTACGCCGGATCGACGAGGTGATCAGCGGGGCGCGGGTGGCGGTCGTCGCCGACGTCGACGGGGCGCGCGCCGAGGCGCTGACCGACGCCATGGAGGGGGCCGTGGCCTGCACCGATCCGGTGGCCGCCATGGATGCTCCGGGGGTGGACGCGGTCCTGATCGCGTCGCCGGGGGCGGCCCATGAGGCGGCGCTGACGGCGGCGTTCGACCGCGGGCTGCCGGTGCTGTGCGAGAAGCCGTTGACGCCGGATCCGGACTCCGCGCTGCGGGTGCTCGCCGCCGAACAGCGAGGCGGCCGTCGCCTCGTCCAGCTGGGCTTCATGCGCCGCTACGACGCCGACTACCTCGCCCTCAAGGCGCAGTTGACGCGCGGCGCGTACGGCCGTCCGCTGATGCTGCACCACACGCACCGCAACGTCGCCTCGCCGCCCGGCTGCACCGACGCGCAGACGCTGCACGACTCCGCGGTGCACGAGATCGATGTGACGCGCTGGCTGCTGGACACCGAGATCACCGCGGTGCGGGTGCTGCGTCCGGCGCCCTCCGGCGGTGCGCCCGAGGGACTGCACGATCCGCAGCTGATCGTCTTCGAGACCGCGGACGGCCACCTCGTCGACACCGAACTGTTCGTCAACTGCGGCTTCGGCTACCAGGTGTCCTGCGAGGCGGTCTGCGAGCGGGGCACCGCCCGGATCGGCGACGACCGCGGCGTCTTCGTCAACGCGGCGGGCCGCTGGGGCGGCACCATCCCGCCGGGCTTCGTGGAACGCTTCGCGGGCGCGTACGACCGGCAGGTGCAGCGGTGGGTGGACGCCACCCGGCGCGGCACGGTGGAGGGCCCCGGCTGCTGGGACGGCTACGCCGCCGCGGTGGTCTGCCGGGCGGGCGTCCAGGCGCAGCGCACCGGCGAGCGTGTCCCCGTCGACCTGCCCGAACGGCCCGCGCTGTACCGCTGATCCGCCCGCTCCCCCGCACGGCCCACACCGGCGCAAAGGCCGCGGCCGTCCCTTCACGTCTCCCGACTCACGGGACGTTCGACGCAAATCGACCGGTCCGCGACGACGAGCCGCCCTCCCCCTTAATACGTACGGAAGTTGACGCACCGGACTCCGCGCCTCCGGCAACCGCGGCGGGCGCGGGCGGCGTGCCCGTAGATGCACGACATCCGGATGCGGGGCGGTCCGGCGCGCGTACCCCCTGGGGGTGGCCCGATACGCACCATACGGATGCATGGCATTCAACGGGGGAAACGAGGACATCATGCGCATCACCTCACTGCATCGCACCATCCGCCGCCCGGCCGCCCTGGCGGCCGCCGCCGCCCTGATCACCGCCGCCCTGCTGACCGGCTCGGCACCCGCGGCGCAGGCCGCCGCCGGGCCGGGCCCCCGGGCGGCCTGCGCCTACTACAACGGCACCGCGCTCACCGTGTACGGCCAGCGCAACGACCGGGTCAAGCAAGTCCAGTGCCTGCTGGCCAACCGCAAGTACCTGCCCTGGAGCAGCCTCACCGGCTACTTCGGCGACCAGACGCGCGCCGCCGTCAAGAAGTTCCAGAAGGCGTCGCATCTGACCGCTGACGGCAAGGTCGACAAGAAGACCTGGAAGGCGCTCTACGCCTGAGCGGGTCGGCCCGCGCCCTCGGCGCGGCACCCTTCACACGGCGGGCCGTCCCGAGCGGGGCGGCCCGCCGCGCACGTCCGGGACTTCCCCGACCGGTAAGGCCGCCCCCTCCCGCATCCCGCATCCCGCATCCCGCATCCCGCATCCCGCCACGACCTTCCCCCTCACTCTCCTTCCGTTCCGTCCCTGTCACGTCCGTCCCCGGCGCGTCACATCCGTCACGATTACGCGGGTCTTCCGTCACAGGTGATCAACAGCCCCTGTCCGTGCAGCGGTCGGTGTCGTTGTCCCGGCGCAGGACACAGGAACACCCGCCCCGTCCGCGCCTCCCGCAGGCCGCGCGGCCGGGGCCCCGGATCCAGGGAGGCGAGGCAGCGATGACCGACCGGAGGCTCTGGTCCTACAAGGACATCGCCGCGCACATCCGGGTACGGCCGGACACCGTGCGCTCGTACCGCAAGCACGGGCTGCTTCCCGAGCCGGACCTCGTCGAGGGCGGCAGGCCGTACTGGTTCGCCGACACCGTCCGCGACTGGGTGACCCGCAGACCGGGCCACAGCCGACGGGTATGACTCCACCTCCGCACGGCCTCCGTCACGGTGCGCGGGCCATGCCGGTCCCGGGTCTGCCGCGCCTCCGCAGACGCCCCTGGGCACGGGCGGATCCGCGCACCGCCGGACACGTCGGGCGGGCCGCTCCTACGATCGCCTCATGTCCACGACATCTCGCTCCTCCTCCACCCGTCTCGCGGTGATCGGCGCCGGTGGGATCGGTGGTTACACCGCGGCCCTGGCGCACTGGGCCGGCCTCGATGTCACCCTGTGCGTACGGACGCCCATCGACGGGCTCACCGTCATCCTCGACGGCACCGAACGGCACGCCGCGGTCCCCGTCGCCACCGACCCCGCGCAGGTCGGGCCCGTCGACTGGGTGCTGCTGACCACCAAGGCGCAGGACACTCCCGGCGCCGCGCCCTGGCTGCGCGCCCTGTGCGGGCCGGACACCACCGTCGCCGTGCTCCAGAACGGCATCGGGCTCACGGAGCGCGTGGCCCCATATGTCCCGGAGGGGACCGCGACACTGCCGGTGATCTGCTACCTCTCGGCGGAGCGCACCGCGCCGGGCCGGATCGTCCACCATCTCGCGAGCGAACTCCATGTGCCGCAGGGCCCGTCGTCCGACGCATTCGCCGCGCTGCTGGACGGCACCGGGCTGAACGTCACGCTGGTGCCGGACTTCGCCACCGCGACCTGGCGCAAGCTGTTCCTCAACCTCGCCGCCAACCCCCTCACGGCGCTGCTCGGGCAGCGGATGCACATCTTCCGGGAGGCGGAGATGACCGCGCTCGCCCGCGCGCTGCTCATCGAGGCGGCGGAGGTCGCCCGCGCGGAGGGGGCGGACATCGGCGACAGCGACATCTCCGGGACGCTGGAGATCTATGCGATGACCCCGCCCGGCGGCGGTTCGTCGATGCTCTACGACCGCGAGGCGGGCCGACCGCTGGAGCATGAATACCTCACCGGAGCGGTGGTCGCGGCAGGCGAACGGCGTTCCCTCCCGACGCCCCTGAACCGCATGCTGCTCACCCTGCTGCGCGCCGTCGACCGCGAATCGCGAGCCACGTACGGCACCTGAATCCGGGCACCTCGGCGGACCGCCCCGGCACCCGGCCACCGGTGAGCCGCGCCGCCCGTAACGCGACCCACTCCCCCGGCCCGACCGTCCGGGAGCCCGGAAGACCCGCCCCGGAGCGCGAAGGTCCCACCGCGCCCAGCCCGACGCGCACCCCCACACCAGAATGATTACGGAGAGTTCGTAAGCCATGACTCAACGGTAAGGGCGACCACTGACAACGGGCCGGGGACGTCGCCCCGGACCCGGGACGCGGCACCCACCCTGCGCGACATCGCCCTCGCCCTGCCACCGTGCACTGTCGGAGCCACCGCCCCGGACCACCACCCCGGCGGCGTTCACCCGGCACACCGAAGCCCTCTGCGCCCGGACGGCGCGGCGGCGCGCCACCCAGGGAACGACCGCGCCCAGAACGGCGACGGCGCAGGAGATGCCGATGCCCAGGGCGGCGGCGTAGAGGCGGTTACCCACGGCGGCGCTACCGAGATAGCCGAGGCCGATCGAGTAGGACGCCCACACCGTCTCGGCGATGCCGGCGCCGAGCAGATAGCGGCGCAGTGGGTAGCGCAGGACGCCGGAGGCGACGGCGCCGACGATCCGGCCGCTGGGCAGGAACCGCACCGCGAGGACGAAGGGCAGGCCGTAGCGCTCGATGCGCCGTGACGTCCACTCCAGGAGGACGCGGCGGCGGACGCTGCGCCGCATCCAGGCGCGCGCCGGGCCGCCGAAGCGGCGGGCGAGCAGATACATCAGTACGTCACCGAGGGTCGCACTGCCGGCGACAACCAGCAGGGCGAGCGGGAGGAAGAGATCGCCGTGTGCGGCGAGGACCCCGACGGAGACGAGCAGCGCGGAATTGGGCACCAGCGGTGGCAGGGTGGTGAGTATCAGCAGCCCGTAGAGGGCCAGCACTTCCATCCGGCGCGCCTCCTCCGATCACCCCGGCCCGGCGCACTCCGGTCCGGTACCTCCCAGGCTGACGCGCGACACGCGTGGCGGCAACGCGTGCCGGGACGAGCGGCGCGACGCCGCTGGATTGATACCCCCTAGGGGTATACAGTGGGCATCGCCGGACGGCGTCGGTGACTCCGGTCGCACCGCCGCGCCCCTGACGGCGCACCCCCCGGCAACCCGTACGGCATCTCGACATCCACGGACCATCGGCACCACGAGGAGACTCCTATGACCGCCGCATCGACGAACGGTTCCTGCTGCACACCCGAAGGCTCCTGCCACTCCGGCGAGAGCGCGGCGCAGGCGGGCGGGATCGCCACGACCTACAAGGTGACCGGCATGACCTGTGGGCACTGCGAGGGCGCGGTCAACTCCGAGATCTCGGAGCTGGACGGCGTCGTCTCGGTGCGCGCGGAGGCCGCCACGGGTCTGGTCACCGTCGTCTCGCGGGCCGCCCTCGACGAGGCCGCGGTGCGCGAGGCGGTGGACGAGGCCGGTTACGAGCTGCTGGGTCCGGCCTGAGCCTCCCCGGTATGGACCGGAGGGCCTTTTCACCACAGGGGCCGCTCCGTAGCCCACACAGCCCACGCGTTCACAAAATTCCCACAATGGGCACAACACCCATACGTCAGGGCCGTGAAATTCAGATCGCGGCCCTTGACCGTTTTCGCCCTCATATGGCAAGAGACCCAGATCACAGACTTCCGAACGTAACCATCGTGGGGGGTCGAGAGTCTAACCAGATGTGCAGGCACCCCGGCGGGGCCTGCTCGGCAACAGCCGTGCCGGTCTTGGGGGATCGGACCGGCTACGCGTGGCCGGGGCGACGTGCCCGGGGAGCTTTGAGCGGCCCTCCCGAACGTGCGCGTCCCGGCAGATCGCGGGCACCCTGAACGCCCGGACGGATCCCGTGGGGGGAATCCGACCCGGGACAAGGGAAGCGCCCCGCACTCTGGACCCGTGGGGGGATCTGGAGGCGGGGCGCTTTTCGTTCTCCACCGCGTTCACCGCACCGAACGCGAACGGCCCCCACCCTGGACGGGCGGGGGCCGTTTCCGTGCCGGGCGCGGGCGCCCGGACGGGTCAGCGCTGCTCGACGGGCACGAAGTCGCGCTCGACGACGCCGGTGTAGACCTGCCGCGGGCGGCCGATCCGCGAACCGGGCTCCTTGATCATCTCGTGCCACTGGGCGATCCAGCCCGGGAGGCGGCCGAGGGCGAAGAGGACCGTGAACATCTCGGTCGGGAAGCCCATGGCCCGGTAGATCAGACCGGTGTAGAAGTCGACGTTCGGGTAGAGCTTGCGCTCGACGAAGTAGTCGTCGGAGAGCGCGTGCTCCTCCAGCTTCAGGGCGATGTCCAGCAGCTCGTCGGACTTGCCGAGCGCCGAGAGGACGTCGTGCGCCGCCGCCTTGATGATCTTCGCCCGGGGGTCGAAGTTCTTGTAGACGCGGTGCCCGAAGCCCATGAGCTTCACGCCGTCTTCCTTGTTCTTCACCTTGCGGATGAAGGAATCGACGTCGCCGCCGTCGCGCTGAATGCCCTCCAGCATCTCCAGCACGGACTGGTTGGCACCGCCGTGCAGGGGGCCCCAGAGCGCGTTGATACCGGCGGAGATCGAGGCGAAGAGGTTCGCCTGCGAGGAGCCGACCAGGCGCACGGTGGAGGTCGAGCAGTTCTGCTCGTGGTCCGCATGCAGGATCAGCAGCTTGTCGAGGGCGCTGACCACGACCGGGTCCAGATCGTACTCGGCGGCCGGCACCGAGAACGTCATGCGCAGGAAGTTCTCGACATAGCCGAGGTCGTTACGCGGGTAGACCACCGGGTGGCCGACCGACTTCTTGTAGGCGTACGCCGCGATCGTCGGCAGCTTGGCCAGCAGCCGGATCGTGGAAATGTGCCGCTGCTGCTCGTCGAACGGGTTGTGGCTGTCCTGGTAGAAGGTCGACAGGGCGCTGACGACCGACGACAGCATCGCCATCGGGTGGGCATCCCGGGGGAAGCCGTCATAGAAGCGCTTGACGTCCTCGTGCAGCAGGGTGTGGTACGTGATGTCCTGCTTGAAGTTGGACAGCTGGTCGACGGTGGGCAGCTCGCCGTTGATCAGCAGGTACGCGGTCTCGACGAACGTGCTGCGCTCCGCGAGCTGCTCGATCGGGTAGCCGCGGTAACGCAGAATCCCCTGCTCACCGTCCAGATAGGTGATCGCGGATTTATACGCGGCGGTGTTGCCATAACCGGAGTCCAGGGTCACCAGACCGGTCTGGGCGCGCAGCTTCGAGATGTCGAAGCCCTTGTCGCCGACGCTGCTGCCGACGACCGGGTAGCTGTATTCGCCGTCCCCGTAACGCAGTACTACAGAGTTGTCGCTCACGTCATCCCTCACCGACGTTGTGCCTCTTCTTCGAGGTGCCCTGACTGCCTCTACCTTCCCCCATTTGGACGTGGGATGTGCACTCGGGGTCGGCAATTCGGCCTTCGGGCGGCACTGAGTGCCGTTTACGTGACCATCCTGCGCCCCTTCGACCCGATTAGGGAAGTTGAGCGACTGCCACCACTCCGGCGAGTCGGCGATCGAGCGCTGTACACCGCCGACCGGCGGACACCGTGCGCACGGCCTGCCCCAGAGCCCTGCGGGACCCCACCAGCACCACCAAGCGTTTTGCCCGGGTTATCGCCGTATACAGAAGATTTCGCTGCAACATCATCCAGGCGCCCGTGGTGACCGGAATCACCACCGCCGGATACTCGCTCCCCTGGGAGCGATGGATCGTCACCGCATAGGCGTGCGCCAGCTCGTCCAGCTCGTCGAAGTCGTACGGAACCTCCTCGTCCTCGTCGGTGCGCACCAGGAGACGCTGGTCATCGGTGTTCATATCCGTGACCACGCCGACCGTGCCGTTGAAGACGCCGTTGCGGCCCTTCTCGTAGTTGTTGCGGATCTGGGTGACCTTGTCGCCCACGCGGAAGACCCGGCCGCCGAAGCGGCGCTCCGGCACCTCCGGGCGCGCCGGGGTCACCGCCTGCTGGAGCAGGGCGTTGAGCGCGCCCGCCCCGGCCGGTCCGCGGTGCATCGGAGAGAGCACCTGGATGTCCCGCCGGGCGTCCAGTCCGAAGGTCGCGGGGATGCGGCGGGCCGCCACGTCGACGGTCAGCCGTGCGGCCTCCTCGGTGTCCTCCTCGGCGAAGAGGAAGAAGTCGGGCAGGCCCTGGGTCAGCGGCGGCCGACCGGCGTTGACGCGGTGCGCGTTGGTCACCACACCGGACTGCTGGGCCTGGCGGAAGATCCTGGTCAGCCGCACGCACGGCACCGGGCCGCCGTCGGCGAGCAGATCCCGCAGCACCTCCCCCGCCCCGACCGACGGCAGCTGGTCGACGTCGCCCACCAGCAGCAGATGGGCGCCCGGCGGGACCGCCTTGACCAGCTTGTTGGCGAGCAGGAGATCCAGCATGGACGCCTCGTCGACCACTACCAGATCGGCCTCCAGCGGCCGGTCGGCGTCGTACGCGGCGTCCCCGCCGGGCTTCAGCTCCAGCAGCCGGTGGACGGTCGACGCCTCCGTGCCCGTCAGCTCCGCCAGCCGCTTGGCGGCCCGCCCCGTCGGCGCGGCCAGCACCACCCGGGCCTTCTTGGCCCGGGCCAGCTCGACCACCGACCGGACCGTGAACGACTTGCCGCAGCCCGGGCCGCCGGTGAGCACCGCCACCTTGCGGGTCAGCGCGAGGCGCACCGCGTCCCGCTGCTCCGGCGCCAGCTCGGCGCCCGTACGCCGCGCCAGCCAGGCCAGCGCGCGCTCCCAGTCGACGTCCCCGAAGACGGCCAGCCGGTCCTCGGGGGTGCGCAACAGCCGCGTCAGCCGACCGGCCAGGGACAGCTCGGCACGGTGGAAGGGCACCAGGTAGACGGCGGTGACGGGCTCCTCGCCGCCGCCCTGCGGGATCTTCTCGCGCACCACGCCCTCCGGGTCCGCCGCCAGCTCGGCCAGGCAGTCGATGACCAGGCCGGTGTCCACCTGGAGCAACTTCACGGCGTCCGCGATCACCTGTTCCTCGGGCAGGAAGCAATGCCCTTGGTCCGCCGACTGCGACAGGGCGTACTGGATACCGGCCCGGACCCGCTCCGGGCTGTCGTGCGGGATGCCGACCGCCTGGGCGATGCGGTCGGCCGTCAGGAAGCCGATGCCCCAGACGTCGGCCGCCAGCTGATAGGGCCGCTCGCGCACCACGGTGACGGCGTCGTCCGCGTACTTCTTGTAGATGCGTACGGCGAGGGAGGTGGAGACGCCGACGCCTTGGAGGAAAACCATCACCTCCTTGATCGCCTTCTGCTCCTCCCACGCGGCGGCGATCATCTTCATCCGCTTCGGGCCGAGGCCGGGCACCTCTATGAGGCGCCGCGACTGCTCCTCGATGATGTCGAGTGTGCTCGCGCCGAAGTGCTCGGTGATGCGGTCGGCGATGCGCGGGCCGACGCCCTTGATCAGGCCCGATCCGAGATAGCGGCGGATGCCCTGGACCGTGGCGGGCAGGACGGTGGTGTAGTTCTCGACGGTGAACTGCTTGCCGTACTGCGGGTGGGAGCCCCAGCGGCCCTCCATCCGCAGGGATTCGCCGGGCTGCGCGCCCCACAGCGCGCCGACGACGGTCAGCAGCTCGCCCGCGCCGCGGCCGGTGTCGACCCGCGCGACGGTGTAGCCGCTCTCCTCGTGGGCGTAGGTGATCCGCTCCAGGACCCCTTCGACCACCGCTGCGTTGACCTCGCTGCCCATGCTCCGAACGGTACCGCCGGGGTCTGACAACGCGACCAGGCCGGGACGTGCTCCCCTGGGACGCGGGGTTCTGACGGACGCCGAGAGACGAACGCCGCTGGGCTGCCGGCCGTACGCACGGCGCCGTCCGCGCCGCAACCGCCGGGCGGCGCCGGTCAACAGGTCATTGACCGAGCGATGCTTTCGGGCTATCCGTGATCCTCCGACCGTCCCTCACTTCGCCGGGGAAGCCCGCCGGAAGGAACGCACATGCACTCCAGACGTGCCGTCCTCACCACCGCAGCCGCGGCGGCCGCCGCCTGTGCCTCGGGCACCGTTCCCGCGGCCGCCGCAAGCCCTGCCAGCGCCCGTCCCACCGCCGCCGCACGGGACCGGATGCGGCGTCTCATCGCCCGTATGACACCGGAGGAGAAGGCCGGTCAGCTCTTCGTGATGCGGGTCTACGGACACTCCGCCACCGACCCGGACCCGGCCGACGTGAACGCCAACCGCAAGGAGATCGGCGTCGCCAACGCGGCCGAACTCATCGCGAAGTACCACGTCGGCGGCGTCATCTACTTCAGCTGGGCGCACAACACCCGAGATCCGCACCAGATCGCGGAGCTGTCCAACGGCATCCAGCGGGCGGGCGCCGCGCAGCGGCTGCCCGTCCCGTTGCTGATCTCCACCGACCAGGAGCACGGCATCGTCGCGCGGATCGGCGCGCCCGCCACCCTGCTGCCCGGCGCAATGGCGCGGGGGGCCGGGGGGGCCCCCGCCCCCGCCCCCGCCCGGGCGGGCGGCCCGCGCGCCCCGCGGGTCGCCCGGGGCCACCCGCCCGCCAGCGGCCCCC
>NZ_JBHYGX010000017.1:68537-75915 GCF_042739975.1 Streptomyces sp. NPDC059080 | reverse complement strand
CGCCCGCCACCCTGCTGCCCGGCGCAATGGCGCTCGGCGCCGGGGGCTCCCGCGCCGACGCCACGACGGCGGCGCGGGTCAGCGGCGCCGAGCTGTACGCGATGGGCATCCGGCAGGACTTCGCCCCGGACGCCGACGTCAACGTCAACCCCGCCAACCCGATCATCGGCGTCCGGTCCTTCGGCTCCGATCCGCAGGCCGTGGCGCGGATGGTCACCGCCCAGGTACACGGCTACCAGGGCGCCGGGGTGGCCGCCTGCGCCAAGCACTTCCCCGGGCACGGCGACACCGACGTCGACAGCCACGTCGGGCTGCCCACCATCCACCACACCGCCGAGGAGTGGGAGCGGCTGGACGAGCCGCCGTTCCGTGCCGCCGTGGCCGCCGGGATCGACGTGATCATGTCGGCGCACATCGTCGTCCCCGCCTTCGATCCCAGCGGGGACCCGGCGACCCTCTCGCACCCCATCCTCACCGGGCTGCTGCGCGAACGGCTCGGCTACGACGGCGTGGTGATCACCGACTCTCTGGGCATGCAGGGCGTACGCGAGAAGTACGGCGACGCACGAGTGCCGGTCCTGGCGCTCAAGGCGGGCGTCGACCAGCTGCTCAACCCGCCGGACCTCGCCGTCGCGCACGCCGCCGTCGTCCGCGCCCTGAAGGACGGCGAGCTGTCCGAGGCCGGCATCGACGCCAAACTGCTGCGCATCCTGCTGCTCAAGGAGCGCCGCGGCCTGTTCGCCGATCCGTACACCTCGCGGGCCGAGGTCGACCGGGTGGTGGGCGTCCGCCGCCATCTGGAGACGGCGGACGCGCTCGCCGACCGGACGACGACGCTGCTGCGCAACACCAGCGGGGTGCTGCCGCTCTCCCGCCGCCGCGAGCACCGGCTGCTGGTGGCAGGGGCGGACGCGGCCGCGCCGTCCGGGACGGGCGGGCCGCCCACCGGGGTGCTGGCCCGGGAACTGGCCGGGCTCGGCTTCGCCGCGACCGCGCTGTCCACGGGCATGACGCCGGACCGGGCGGTGATCGACGCGGCGGTGGCGGCGCTCGGCGAGCACGACGCCGCGGTTGTCGCGACGTACGACGTCACGCCCGGTTCCCCGCAGCGCGCGCTCGTCGAGGCGCTGCTCGCCACGGGGAAGCCGGTGGTGCAGCTCGCGGTCCGCAATCCGTACGACATCGCGCAGCTCGACGGCGTACGGGCGGGGCTGGTGAGTTACGGGTGGACCGACGTCGAAGTGCGGGCGGCGGCGCGGGTGATCGCCGGGCGGCGGTCGCCGCGGGGGCGGTTGCCGGTGCCGGTGATGCGGGCCGACGCACCGGACGAGGAGCTGTACCCGGTCGGTCACGGGCTGACGTACTGACACACGGGGCGCGCCCCTCCCAGGCGGAGGGGCGCGCCGTAACGTTCCGCCGGACCGTGACCGGCCCGGGATCCGGGCTCAGGGCCGCAGCGGCGGGGTGCGGCGCAGCTCCTGCCGGTCCAGCTTCCGGTCATAGGGGGCCTGTGCGGTGGCCTTGCCGTCGGTGGCGACGCCCGCCCACTTCAGGAGGGAGGCGGTGGCCTTCGTGCGGTCCGCGTCCTTGAGCTTGGCGATGTTGGAGCCGTGGTTGCCGCCGGGCACGGTGTAGACGTAGGAGTCCCGGGCACCCTTGCCCAGTTCGAAGTGTTCCGAACTCCACGGGTCCCACTGGCCGTTGACGAACATCATCCGCTGCGCGTGCTGGCGCACCCAGCGGTCGACGTCGGGCATGGCGCGCTTGTCGAACCGCATCGGGATGTCACGCGGCACGAACGTCCGCGAGTTGTTGATGCCCGGGTACTTCAGCAGGCCCTTGAGGTGCGGGTAGCCGTATCCGGGCTCACCGAGCTGCGTACCGGCCTGGTAGTAGTACGGCGTGTACGGCTCCACGCCCTGGTCGGTGTAGCTGCCGAAGCCGCCGACCTCGTCCATCCAGTTCCACAGCGCGTCGGTGGACACGTCCGGGGAGGGCACGTCCTTGCAGGCGGTGGCGGCGGGCTGGTACTGCCAGAAACCGAACACCAGGTCCGTCACCAGCACTTCGTAGGCGCGGTCGACGGATCCGAAGAGGCGGAAGGTCTTCTTCTCCTTCTCGGCCCACCGGGCGAACCGCTCATCCATCTCGTCGCGGCGGTTGAGCGCCTCACGGGTGAGGGCGTGCAGCGCCGTGCGGCACTCCGGGGTACCGACGGTGCGGAAGAACCGGTCGTACGCGGAGTCCTCGTCGTTGACGACGTCGTTGGGCGCGACGTAGGCGACGGTGCCGTTCATGTCGTCGGGGTGGAAGCGGCGGAAGTACGTCGCCGTCATAC
Organism: Streptomyces sp. NPDC059080; assembly: GCF_042739975.1. Classification (NCBI taxonomy): domain Bacteria; kingdom Bacillati; phylum Actinomycetota; class Actinomycetes; order Kitasatosporales; family Streptomycetaceae; genus Streptomyces; species Streptomyces sp. NPDC059080. Next base: position 73,577 of record NZ_JBHYGX010000017.1, on the reverse strand, counting down.
CGCCCTTGCTGCCGCCGGTGGCGATCCAGTTCTTCCCGTAGATGCGGTGCAGCGCCTGGTAGATGCGGTGCTGGTCGTCGGCCGCCTGCCGGATGTCCAGCTTCTTCCAGTCGGCGGGCTGCGGCCGGGAGGGCGTGAAGTAGCGGTATTCCAGGGAGACCTGGTTGCCGTCGATGATCTGCGTCGGCTCGCTGCGGGACGGGGTGGTGCTGACGTTGTAGCCCGAGGTGTAGAAGACGGTCGGGCGGTCGACCGCCTTGTGCAGCACGGTCAGCCGCTGCTCGAACGTGCCCCGGGCGGGGTGGCGGTGGTCGACCGGCTGGGTGTACGTGAGGACGAAGTAGCGGTAACCGTCGACCGGCTTCTCCTCCACCAGATGCATGCCCGGTATCGCGAGCAGGCGCTCCTTGATGTCCTGCGTCTCCGGCGCGGCGGTGGCAGCTCCGGCCGGGGCGGTGGTGGCGCCCGCCGTGCCGATCAGGACGGCAAGCGGCACCAGCCAGCTGAGCGTTCTTCGCATGATCACTCCCCAGGGGTCGCGGAATTCGCGCCGAACCTACCCGGGGGAATCGGGGCCGACCAGCACCGATGGGTAACGTCTGTCCGGCGGGGGTTGGCCGCCCCCGCCGGGCCGTGGTCAGATCCGCGCCGTCGCCTCCTCTCCGGCGAACGCGCGCCACAGGGCGGCGTAACGGCCGTCGAGGGCGAGGAGTTCGGCGTGGGTGCCGTCCTCGGCGACCCGGCCACGGTCCATCACCACGACCCGGTCGGCGCGCGCCGCGGTCGTCAGACGGTGGGCGACGACGAGGGTCGTACGGCGTCCGGCGAGCCGGTCGGTGGCCTGGTTGACGACGGCCTCGGAGGCGAGGTCGAGGGCGGCGGTGGCCTCGTCGAGCAGCAGGATGTCGGGGTCGACCAGTTCGGCGCGGGCCAGGGCCAGCAGCTGGCGCTGACCTGCGGAGAGGTTGCGGCCGCGCTCGGCGACGTCATGGAGGTAGCCGCCGTCGAGGGTGGCGATCATCGCGTGGGCGCCGACCGCGTGGGCCGCGGCCTCCACCTCGGTGTCGGTGGCGTCCGGCCGTCCGTAGGCGATGGCGTCACGGACCGTACCGGCGAAGAGGTACGACTCCTGGGGGACGATGCCAAGGCGGTGGCGGTAGCCGGTGAGGTCCAGCTCCCGCAGGTCGGTGCCGTCGGCGCGGACGGCCCCGGCGGTCGGGTCGTAGAAACGGGCGACCAGCTTGACGAGGGTGGACTTTCCGGCGCCGGTCTCGCCGACGAAGGCGACGGTCTGCCCTGCGGGGATCGTCAGGTCGATGCCGGTCAGCGCCTGTTCGGTGCCCTCGCGCCGCGCGCCGTAGTGGAAGTCCACGCCGTCGAAGGTGATCTCGCCGCGCAGCTCCGGCACCGGGCGGGGGTGTGCGGCGGCGGGGGTGGTGGTCGGCTCGCGCAGCAGCTCCTGGATGCGGCCGAGCGAGACGGATGCCTGCTGGTAGCCGTCGAAGACCTGGGAGAGCTGCTGGACGGGGGCGAAGAACAGGTCGATGTAGAGGAGGTAGGCGACGAGCGCACCGGCCGTCAGCGTGCCCGCGCCGACCCGTCCGGCGCCCACTATCAGTACCAGGGCGGCGGCGACCGACGACAGCAGCTGCACGAACGGGAAGTACACCGATATCAGGAACTGGCCGCGGACCCGGGCCTGGCGGTAGGCGTGACTGCGGTCGGCGAACCGCGCGGCGCCCATGCCCTCGCGCCGGAACGCCTGGACGATCCGCAGCCCTGCGACGCTCTCCTGGAGGTCGCCGTTGACGACGCTGATCCGCTCACGGGCCAGCTCGTACGCCTTGACACTCTGCTTGCGGAAGAAGTACGTGCCGAGGATCAGCGGCGGGAGGGTGGCAAAGACGATCAGGGCCAGCTGGACGTCGATGACGAGCAGCGCAACGAGGATGCCGCCGAAGGTCAGCACCGAGACGACGGCCGTGACCAGGCCGGTCTGCAGGAACGTCGACAGCGCGTCGATGTCCGTGGTCATCCGCGTCATGATCTTGCCGGTGAGTTCGCGCTCGTAGTAGTCGAGGCCGAGACGCTGGAGCTGGGCGAAGATCTTGACGCGGAGGGAGTACAGGACCCGCTCACCGGTGCGGCCGGTCATCCTGTTGCCGCCGATCTGCGCGGCCCACTGGACGAGCACCGTCACCAGGGCGAGGAGCGCGGCCGTCCACACCCCGGCGAGCACCCCGCGGCGGACGCCTTCGTCGATGCCCTGCCGGATGAGGATCGGCACCAGGAGACCGCCGATGGCGTCCACGGCCACCAGGCCGAGGGCGATCAGCAGCGGTCCGCCGAAGCCGCGCAGCAGTTGTCGCAGGCCGTACGAGCCCTCGGCCGCGGCGGCCCGCTCCTCGTCGACGTCCGGGGTGTCGGTGGCCGACGGGAGCTCGGCGACCTGTTCGAGGAGTTCGGGGGTCGCTGCCGGTCCGGTCGCCGCTCCCGGGGCGCCGTCGGTGTCGCGGCGGACCCACAGCTCGGGGGTGATGCCGTGGGGGCCGGGGGCGCCGCCCGGGGTGACGGGGTGGCCGCCGTCAGAGTGCGCGCCGTCCTGGTGGGCGCCGTCGGGGCGGGCCGTCGCGGGGCCCGTGGGGAGTGGTTCGAGGAGGCCGGCCGCGGCGGATTCGCCGTCGAAGGCGCCCGCCACCTCGCCGGCCGGGTCGTGCGGGTCGCCGCCCAGCTCGTCCGGGTCGGTCAGCAGGCTGCGGTAGAGGGGACAGCGGGCGGTGAGTTCGTCCTGGGTGCCGATGTCGACGAGCCAGCCGCCGTCGAGCACGGCGACGCGGTCGGCGAGGGCCAGGGTGGAAGCGCGGTGGGCGATCAGCAGCGTCGTGCGGCCCGCCATCACCCCGCGCAGCGCTTCGTGGATCTCGTGCTCGACGCGGGCGTCGACAGCGGAGGTCGCATCGTCCAGTACCAGCAGCCGCGGGTCGGTGAGGATGGCGCGGGCGAGGGCTATGCGCTGCCGCTGCCCCCCGGAGAGCGTCAGGCCCTGCTCGCCGACCTTGGTGTCGTACCCCTCGGGCAGCGCGCTGATGAAGCCGTCGGCCTGCGCGGCGCGGGCGGCCGTACGGATCTGCTCGTCGGTGGCCTCCGGGTGGCCGTACGCGATGTTGTCGCGCACCGAGTCGGAGAAGAGGAAGCTGCTCTCGGGCACCAGGCCGATGACGGAGCGCAGCGACTCCAAGGTGAGGTTGCGGACGTCGTGGCCACCGATCAGGACGCGACCGGCGGTGACGTCGTAGAAGCGGGGCAGCAGCAGCGAGACGGTGGACTTGCCGCTGCCGGACCGGCCGACGACGGCGACGGTCTCCCCCGGGGCGATGCGCAGCGAGAAGCCGTCCAGTACGGGGCGGGGCGCGGTGGTGCCGCCCGGGGCGGGCTTCTCGGAGGCGTCGGCGGCCGGGGCTCCGGCAGCCTCGGCTTCGTGTTCGGGCTCGGCGGTGGCGGCCTCGCCGTAGCCGAAGGAGACGGCGTCGAATTCGACGGTCGCGGGGACGTCGGCGGGGAGTTCGTGGGCGTCGGGGCGCTCCCCGACGACCGGGTCGGTGTCGATGAGTTCGTAGACCCGCTCGACCCCGGCCCGCGCCTGCTGGCCGACGGTCAGCACCACGGCCAGCATCCGGACCGGGCCGACGAGCTGGGCGAGGTAGGTGGAGAAGGCGACAAAGGTGCCCAGGGTGACCTCGCCGCGGGTGGCCATCCAGCCGCCGAGGGCCAGCATCGCGACCTGTCCGAGGGCCGGGACGGCCTGGAGGGCGGGGTTGTAGACGGCGTTGAGGCGCACCGTGCGCAGCCGTCCGGCGAACAGCTTGCGGCCCACGTCCCGGAGCTTGCCGGTCTCCTGCTGCTCCTGCCCGAAGCCCTTGACGACGCGGACGCCGGAGACCGCGCCGTCCACGACGCCCGCGACCGCGGCGGCCTGGCTCTGGGCGTACCAGGTGGCGGGGTAGAGGCGCGCGCGGCTGCGCTTGGCGACGAACCACAGGGCCGGGGCGACGGCCAGCGCGATGACCGTGAGCAACGGCGAGAGCACCAGCATCACGACCAGCGAGACCAGGAAGAGCAGGACGTTCCCGATCATCATGGGCGTCATGAAGAGCAGGCTCTGGATGAGCTGGAGGTCGCTGGTGGCGCGGCCGACGACCTGGCCGGTGCTCAGCTCGTCCTGACGCCGTCCGTCGAGCCGGGCGATCGAGCCGTACATGCGGGTGCGGAGATTGTGCTGGACGTCGAGGGCGAGCCGTCCGCCGTAGTAGCGGCGGACATAGGTGAGGGCGTAGACGACGACCGCGGCGACGATCATGAGGGTGGCCCAGGGGGCGAGCGCGCGGTCATGGCGGACGATCACATCGTCGATGATCAGCTTCGGGATGAGCGGCACCAGCGCCATGACCGCCATACCGCCCAGCGAGGAGCCGAGGGAGAGAAGCACATCCGTCCTGTGATGCCAGCAGTCGCGGATCAGCCTCCGCGCCCAGCTCTGTCCTGCCGTTTCCGTCCCCGCCACCCGGTGCCTCCCGCGCCTCGTCCTTGACGGAATATTCCAACATCGCTAACGGCGGATTTCATCCCGCTGCCGCACTCCGCGCGGGAGATCGGTCAGGAATCCGGGTCTTCCCCGAGATGGAGTCAGGGGGAGTCAGGGGCGATCTCCGGGGGATCCCTGATGGCGACCGAGCCGGGCAACCGTCACGCTGAGTGACATGAGAACACGGATTCGCGCACTCGGCCCCTCCAACCGCTCGTCGACGCCGCCCGAGCGGTGCGGCGTCTCCCCTTCGACCTGCTCCTCGGCGTCTTCCGCTCTGCCCACGGGCGCGGCCGGGGCACCGCCGACCGCGCGGCGGGCGCGATATCCGGCCGACCGTGACACGGACGGCGTGCGGCGGGGGGGGGCGCGGGGGGGGGGGGGCGGGCCGCGGCGGGCGCCGGCGCGGGCGGGGGGGGGAGGGGGGGGCGCCGGCCCCGCCCCGGCGGGGGACAGAC
>NZ_JBHYGX010000017.1:50169-68527 GCF_042739975.1 Streptomyces sp. NPDC059080 | reverse complement strand
GCCCCCCGGGGGGGGGGCGTGTCACCCGCCCCCCCTGCCCCCGGCCGGGGGGGGGGGGGGCCGGGGGGGGGGGGGGCGCCCCCCCCCCCGCGCGGTGCGTCGAGGGTGGTGCGGGTCAGTTCCCGGCGCCGCCCGTGCCGGTGGCTTTCTCCACCGTCAGTTCGGCGATCCCCGGGCGCTTCTTCGGCGTGCCGTCGGGGTTCGGCCGCGGATCTCCGTGGACCGTGACACGGACGTACCGCGCCGGGGTGCGGCCCGCGTATCCAGTGCCGGTCCAGTGACTGCCGTCCCGCGAGACCTGCACGGTGAAGGAGAGCGGCTTGGTCGCGTTCCAGTGCGGGGTGATCTGCCCGACGGTCACGACGTGGCCGAGGTCGACGGTGAGCGCGCCGTCGGCGGCGTCGGGCACCCACGCGGTGGTGGTGTTGCCGTCCACGGCAGCGCCCGCGTACATCCCGGGCTCCTCGGACGTCGCCGTCGCCGGGGTACAGCGCGCGGCATTGTCCGTGGGGGTGAGGTCGGGGCGCCGGGTCGTGAGGACGGCGGGCAGGCCCGCGCGGGCCACCTTGACGCCCTGCGGCGTCTCGATCCGCAGGGGCGCACCCGCCGTCAGCCGGACCAGCGTGCGGTGCGCGCCGATCTCCACGTCGTACGTCCGGCCCTGCCAGCGCAGGCCGCGCAGGGTGACGCCGCGGGAGAGCTGCGGCGGCAGCGTCGGGTCGAGGTGCACGGCGTTCTCGCGCAGCCGCAGGCCGGTCAGGCCATGGGTAAAGGTCTGCAGGAAGCCGCCCTTGCCGGTGAGGAAGTCCTGGGCGGGCTGTCCGGCGTGCGGGTCCTCGGCGCCCGCCTTGTCGCCGCGCGCCTCGGAGAACTGCGCGAACGGCCCCCGGACGAACGGCTTGATGGACCGCAGGAGGTAGGTGTGGGCGGCGCAGCCGGGTTCACCGAGGGCGGCAGCGTCGATGGCGTGGACGGAGTCGGTCATGGCCGGGCCGTCGGGGTCGGTGCGGGCCGCGTAGTAGTCGAGCGTGTCCGCCGCCTGCTGGGTGGTCATCGGCCATTCCAGGGGGTACATCAGCAGCACGGTGTCGGCCTGTTTGATGGTGGTGCCTTGGTATCCGGCGTACTGCGCGAAGACCTTGCTCTTGGCGTCGTAGGGGATGCGCAGCTTGTCGGCGATCGTCCGCCAGGCGGCGGGGGTCGGTTCGCCGAGGACGGCGGCGACGTGCAGGGCGTGCCGCAGCGCGGTGGCGGCGCCCGCGTTGGTGAAGACGCCGTCGTCGACGCCGTTGCTGTACTCGTCGGGCCCGGCGACGTTCTTGACGGAGTAGCTGCCGTCGGCGTTGCGGGTGGCGCGGGAGGCCCAGAATTGCGCGATGCCCTTGAGCACCGGCCAGCCGCGCGACCGCAGCCAGGCGGTGTCCTTGGTGGCGAGGTAGTACTGCCAGGTGGCGAGGGAGATGTCGCCCATGAGGTGGTTCTGGGTGCGGCAGTGCGGCGGGTCCCAGCTGTGGCATTCGCTCCACAGGTCGCCCTTACTGCCGCTGGTCCAGGAGTAGAACAGCCCGTCGTAGCCGAGCTTGCGGGCGTTGGCGCGGGCGCCCGCGCGGGTCTTGTAGCGGTAGTCGACGATCGACCGGGCGAGCGCGGGGTGGCTCGCCAGCAGGCCCGGGTACATCCAGGTCTCGGCGTCCCAGAAGACCTCGCCCGCGTAGTTGTCGCTGGTCAGGCCGGTGGGGGCGATGCTGTTGCGGTTTCCGGCGCGGGTGGCGGAGAGCAGTCCGTACTGTGCCGAGCGGATCCAGGACTGCAGCTCGGGCCGCCCGGTCACCTCGATGTCGCTGCGCCACAGGGAGCGCCAGGCGGCGGTGTGCCGGGCGAAGAGCGACGGCCAGCCCCGCTCGGCGGCCCGCAGCGACGCCGAACGGGCGGCGGCGCGGGGCGATCGGGACGTCAGGGCGGTGTCGACGCCGATGTATTTGGTCAGTTCGTAGCCGCGGCCATTGCGGACGGGGAAGGTGACGCGCTGCCGGTTGGTCAGCCCGGAGGCACGGGCGGGCCGCCGGTCCGGGCGGGGGTCGACCTGCCGTCCGGGGCGCAGCGTCGAGGCGACGGCGCCGTCGGTGTCCGTGCCGTCGGTGCGGAAGGCGACGTCGATGGTGCCGTGCGCGGAGGCGGTTCCGGTGGCCCTCATCCGGCGGGCGCCGCGCCCGTCGAGTGCGTCGGTGACGGTCGCCGCGCCGCTCCAGTGCGGCGTCATCCGCAGGCGTACGGCGCCGATGTGGGCGTCGGTCCGGTCGGCGAGTACGTCGTAGACGAGGTCGGTGGCGCGGCCGTCGGCGGTGGTCCAGGTCAGGTAGGTGCGGACGAAGCCGCAGCGCAGGTCGAGGGTCTGCCGGTAGTGGGAGATGCGGGCGACGGGGGTGGCGGAGGAGAAGGTCTCGGCGCCCGGTCCGCCGGTGGTCACATCGAGCGTGGTCCAGGTGGGGAGCGCCGCAACGGCCTGCCGTCCCTCGACGTTCGCGGGGCCCTTGGCGTAGAGCCCGGAGACGAACGATCCGTCGTAGGCGGGGGTCTTCAGCGGCCAGCCAGTGGCTCCGCCGGGGGCGGCATATCCGGTGCCGTTGGGCGGGATGCGCTGGCCGAGATAGCCGTTGCCGACGTAGGCGTGGTGACTGTCCTTGGGGTCGATACGGGTCGAACTCGCCGTCCATCCCGGGCCGTTGCCGCAAGGCGTGCCCCGGCCGGGGCCGGTTTCCGAGGCGGCGGGCCCGGCGTGGAGGGGATGCACCGCGGCCGAGGCGGGGGCCGAGGCCGCGAGGAGGGCCGCCGCGACAAGCGGGGCGAGCAGCCTGCGGGGGCGGGCGGCCGCGCTGGCCGTCCGGTGGCGCTCGGGAGGTGGTGGATACACCGGATGCCGTGCCGTGTGATTCATCGCTCTCCGTCGTCCGTGTGCGGCCCGTATCCGCAACTGCCCGGCGCGGACCGCTTCCTGGGGAAATCGCGGCGTCCTTGCGACGTCAGGGGTGACCTTAAGCACGTAGCGCCGCCGAGCGCACCGAAATCGGGCATTTGGCGAGGCCCCGATTGGTCAAGCGGGGTTCGATGCGGCAAACTTTTAGACTGACCAGTCAGACCAAAGGAGGGGCAGTGGACACCACCCGTCAAGGGGCGGCGGTCATCGCCAAGGGGATCGGCGTCAAAGGACCGCGCGGATGGGCCTTCAGAGGTGTCGACATCTCCGCGGAGCCGGGTGCACTGATCGCACTGCAGGGCCCCTCGGGCTCCGGCCGCACCTGCCTCCTGCTCGCGCTCACCGGCCGGATGCGGCTCGCCGAGGGCCAGGCCACCGTCGCGGGCTTCCCGCTGCCCAAGCGGATGGGTGCGGTGCGCGGCCGGACGGCGGTCGCCCACGTACCGGGCGTCGCCGAGCTGGAACCGGCCCTCACCGTCGGCGAACACCTCAAGGAACAGGCCCTGTTGGTCCGCCGCCTCAAGGGCTCCCCGCTCGGCGGGCTCTCCTGGAGCCGTCGCCGCAAGGCAGAGCGCCGGGCCCGGATCGAGGCCGCCCTGGCGGCCGTGGGCCTCGATCCCGACACCCTGCCGAAGGGGCTGAACACCGCCGTCCGCGACCTCGAACGCTTGGAGGCGCTGCGGCTGTCCCTGGCGCTCGGCATGCTGCACGCCCCGCATCTGCTCGCCGTCGACGATGTCGACCTCAAGCTCTCCGCGGCCGAACGTGAGCAGATCTGGGGGCTGTTGCGCGACCTGTCGGCGGCGGGCACCACCGTCGTGGCCGTCGCCGGCGACGCCCCCGAGGACGCGCTGATCGTCCGGACGGACTCCGACGCCGCGGCCGCGCCGCGCGCCGCCACCACCGATGCCACGACCACCGCCGGCCCGCAGGGCCCGGCCGACACCCACGAGGAGGAAACAGCGCATGCGTTCGCCGAAACTGGCCGCGCTTGAGCTGAGGCGTTTCGGCCGGGGCAAGCTCCCCCGGCTCGGCATCATCGCTCTCACGCTGATCCCCCTGCTCTACGGAGCGCTCTACCTCTGTTCCTTCTGGGACCCCTACAGCCGCCTGGACAAGATCCCGGTCGCTCTCGTCAACGACGACAAGGGCGCCACGGCCGACGGCAAGCACCTCGACGCAGGCTCCCAGCTCGTCAAGAGTGTCCGCGACAGCGACACCTTCGACTGGCAGGAGGTCGGCTCCGGTGAGGCGTCGAAGGGCCTGGAGGACGGCAGGTACTACCTGTCGCTGACCATCCCCTCGAACTTCAGCGAGCGCATCGCGTCCAGTGGCGGGGACTCCCCGCAGACCGGCGCGCTCCAGGTCCGTACGAACGACGCCAACAACTACATCGTCGGCTCGATCTCCAAGACGGTGTTCTCTGAGATCCGGGCCAAGACGTCGGCGAAGTCGTCGCGCCAGTTCCTCGACAAGATCTTCGTCTCCTTCTCGGACCTCCACGACCAGACGCAGCAGGCCGCCGACGGCGCCGGAAAGCTGGACGACGGTCTGCACGACGCCAAGGAAGGCGCGGGCAAGCTCGCCGACGGGCTCGGCACCGCCGAGGAGAGCACCGGCAAGCTGTCGGGCGGCCTCGGCGAGCTCAACGAGGGCTCGGGCAAGGTCAGCGACGGAGCGGACACCCTGCACGACAAGGCCGGGCAGCTCGGCAAGGGCGCCTCGGACCTCCACTCCGGTATCGGTCAGGCACAGGCCAAGGCCCAGGAGCTGAGCAAGGGCGCCGGGCAGGTCGCCGACGGCACCCAGCAGCTCGCCACCAAGCTCAACGGGCTCGCCAAGAAGGACCTTCCGTACCTCAAGAAGCACAGTGAGGAGATCGCCAAGGGGGCGCGGTTCGTCGCCGACCTCACCGAGAGCCTCGACCACGACCTGGGCACGCTGCCCGGCGACTCCAAGACCGCCGCGGCCCAGGCGCGGCAGGCAGCCGACGACGCGGCCGCGGTCTACCGCAAGCAGTGCACCACCGGGACCTCCGGCACCGAGTGCGCGGAGCTCAAGGGTGTCGCCGCCGGTACCGCCGCCGCGGCGGACGCGGCGGAGAAGGTCGACGGGGTCCTCTCCCGCCTCGACCTCGACACGCAGCGTGCGAAGCTGCGCGAGATCCACCAGGGCGCGGTGATGGTCGCCGAGCAGCTGCCGGACATCGCCCAGCACGCCGACGGGCAGATCGCACAGATCAACAAGTTGAACGCCGGGGCGCACCAGGTGGCCGACGGCGCCGACCGGTTCGTCACCGGCCTGGGCGCGCTCTCCGACGGCAGCTCCAAGATCGCTGACGGCAGCGGCCGGCTGGCCGACGGCGCGGGCGACCTCGCCGACGGCGCGGGCCAGGTCCACAACGGCATCGGTGACGCCAAGAACGGCACCGACCAGCTGGCGGGCGGCCTGGGCAAGCTGAAGGAGGGCGCGATCTCGCTCAACGGCGGTCTGTACAAGCTGAAGGACGGCTCCAACCAGCTGGCCAGCGGTCTGCACAGCGGCGTCGCCAAGATCCCCGACTACGACAAGCAGGAGCGCGACACGCGGACCGAGGTCATGGCCGACCCGGTCGAGCTGGCCGCCAAGTCGATGCACAAGGCGCCCAACTACGGCACGGGCCTCGCCCCGTACTTCATCCCGCTGTCTCTGTGGGTCGGCGCGATGGTCGCTTTCATGTTGTTCCAGCCGCTGGGCAAGCGGGCGCTCGCCGCGGGCGCGCCGGGCTGGCGGATAGCCCTCGGCTCCTGGCTCCCGGCCTTCGCAATCGGCGTGGCCCAGGTGCTGGCACTGATGGCAGTGCTCCACTGGGGCCTCGGCCTGGAGATGGCGCGGGCGACCGCCACGATCGGCTATCTGCTGTTGGCGACGGCGTGCTTCACCTCCCTGATCCAGCTGCTGAGCGCGGTCTTCGGACCGGCGGGCCGGGTGCTCACCCTGGTTATCCTGATGCTCCAGCTGACCTCGGCGGGCGGCACCTACCCGGTGCAGACCAGCCCCGGTTTCTTCGCGGCGATCCACCCGTTCCTGCCGATGAGCTACGTCGTCGACGGGCTGCGCCGTCTGATCACCGGCGGCGATCTCTCGATCGTCGGCCAGGGCAGCATCGTGCTGGCCGTCTTCACCCTCGGCTCGCTGGCCCTGACCGCGCTGACCGCGCGTGGCCGGCAGGTCGTCCGGATGAAGGACCTGCATCCGGAACTCAGCCTGTGACCGACACAGTTGCAGGCCGTAGGGGCGGTGCCGCAGCCGGCACCGCCCCCGCGGCGGGTTCCCGCGCCGCCCGGCGTGAGAGCACCCGCCGCAAGCTCTTCGAGGCAGCCGTCACGCTCATCGCCGAGCAGGGCTTCTCCGCCACCACGGTGGACGAGATCGCCGAGCGCGCCGGTGTCGCGAAGGGCACCGTCTACTACAACTTCACCAGCAAGAACGTCCTCTTCGAGGAGTTGCTGCGGGACGGCATCGATCTGCTCGCCGCCTCCCTGCGCCGGGCCTCCGACGACGTGACGGCGCGCGGCGGCACCCACATCGACGGCGTGGACGCGATGATCCGCGCCGGGCTGGAGTTCATCGCCGGCGCCCCCGCGCTCACCCAGCTGTACGTCGCCGAGCTGTGGCGCACCAACCGCAGCTGGCGCGCCACCCTGCGGTCGGTGCGCGGCCGTGCGATGACCGTCGTCGAATCCGTCCTGCGGGACGCGGTCGACGCCGGTGAGCTGAGCGAGGAGACGGACGTCCCGCTCACCGCGTCCGCCCTCTTCGGCATGGTCCTGGTGGCCGCCCTCGACTGGCAGTCCTTCCAGCCGCACCGCGCGGTCGAGGACGTCCACGCCTCGCTGTCCCGGCTGCTCCAGGGCCGCATCGGCGCCACGGCCACCCCGCCCCCGGGCCCGCTCGCAGCTGGCCCGGCCCCCACAGCTCATATATCCCGCCCGGGCCGCCGGGGGCGGTCACCGCGCGCCACCGGGCACGCCGCCTCGGCGTGACCAGGGGCGGGCCCGAGGGCGGTCTGTGGAACGCCCCGTTCGAGGGCATCGGCGACTGGACGGCGGCCGACTACCACACGAGCCGGCACCACACGGGCCGGGACGAGCTCCGCGAGATGCTCGCCGCCGAGGACGAGTAATGGCGTGCGGGCGGCAGACCCCAGCGGCGGCCGCCCGCACGCTCGTTACCGTCGCGCCAGCCACCGGCACGCTCGTTACCGTCGCGTCAGCCGCGCGCCGCCGCGATCTGCCGCGCCATGATCGTGGTGAGTTCGTACGCCGTGTGGGAGGCGGCCACCGACGTGATCTCCGCGTGGTCGTAGGCCGGGGCGACCTCGACGAGGTCGGCGGAGACGAGGTGGCAGGAGGCCAGACCGCGCAGGATCTCCAGGAGTTCGCGGCTGGTGAGACCGCCGGCCTCGGGAGTGCCGGTGCCCGGGGCGTGCGCCGGGTCCAGGACGTCGATGTCGATGGAGATGTAGAGCGGACGGTCGCCGATGCGCTGCCGGAGCTGGTCGGCGATCTCGTCGACGCCCCGCCGCATGACGTCGGCGGAGGTGACGATGCCGAAGCCCATCTTCTCGTCGTCGGTGAGGTCCTGCTTGCCGTAGAGCGGGCCACGGGTGCCGACGTGGGAGAGGGCGGAGGTGTCGAGGATGCCCTCCTCGACGGCGCGGCGGAACGGCGTGCCGTGTGTGTACTCGGCACCGAAGTAGGTGTCCCAGGTGTCGAGGTGCGCGTCGAAGTGGAGCAGGGCGACCGGGCCGTGCTTCTTCGCGACGGAGCGGAGCAGCGGCAGCGCGATGGTGTGGTCGCCGCCCAGTGTCATCAGGCGGGCGCCGGTGCCGAGCAGGTCGTCCGCGCCCGCCTCGATCGTTTCGACCGCCTCGTTGATGTGGAACGGGTTGGCCGCGATGTCGCCCGCGTCCGCGACCTGCGCCAGCGCGAAGGGGGACGCGTCCTGCGCCGGGTTGTACGGGCGCAGCAGGCGCGACGCCTCACGGATGGCGTTGCCGCCGAAGCGGGCGCCGGGCCGGTACGAGACGCCGGTGTCGAACGGCACGCCGACCACCGCGACATCGGCGGCAGTGACCTGGTCGAGGCGGGGCAGACGGGCGAAGGTCGCGGGCCCGGCGTAGCGCGGGACGCGGGAGGAGTCGGTGGGGCCGACGGGGCCGGACGAGGCGGCGGGTGCGGTGGTCATGAGGGTGAGGGTAGGGAGACCCGGAGCCCCGGGGGATGGACATTTACGTGAGTCGGACACGAGGCGTTCGACGGAACGGCCAGGCGGGCGCCCGGACCGCCGCGGGGCAGCTGCCCCGCAGACCGGCAGGCTCCCGGCGCGGGCGTTCGCCCCGGAACCCCTTACTCCCGGCCCCTGGCCGACCGCGGCGGGCACAATGGCGCCATGCCGATACCCACCGTGGACGCCGTCCCCACCCGCGCCGAACTCGTCGACCATCTCGTACGGACCCGGATCGCCGGCGACGTCGCCACGCCCCGGGAGAACAACCTCTCCCACTACCGCAGGCTCGCCAACGGTGACCGCCACTACTGGTTCGGGCTGGAGTTGGGCGACCGGTGGACGGACGAGCAGGACGTGCTGGCCGTCATGGCGGAGCGGTGCGGTGTCAACGACGACCCGCACCACCGCAGCGGGCAGGACACCATCGACCCCGAGCTGACGGTGGACGCGCTGGACCGCGCGGCGGCGGTGCTGCACAAGGCGGCCGCGGGGCGGCAGCGGGTGCTGTTCGCCACCGGGCATCCGGGCGGGCTGCTGGACGTGCACCGGGCGACCGCGGAGGCGCTGCGGGCCAAGGGCTGCGAGATCGTCGTGGTGCCGGACGGGCTCCAGGCCGACGACGGGATGGTGTTCCAGTTCGGCGAGGTGGCGATGCTGGAGCGCGGGGCGACGCTGTGGCACACCCACTCCCCCGCGCCGATGGCCGCGGTCCTGGACGGGCTGGAGCGGGCGGGCCGCCCGCTGCCCGATCTGGTGATGGCCGATCACGGCTGGGCCGGGTGTGCGGCGCAGCGCGGTATCGAGGCGGTGGGCTTCGCCGACTGCAACGATCCGGCGCTCTTCCTCGCGGAGGCCGAGGGCACGCTGCGGGTGACGATCCCGCTGGACGACCATGTGCGCAGCCCGCGCCACTACGACCCGCTGACCGCGTACCTCCTCAAGGCCGCCGGGCTGCTCTGAGCGGCGCCGGGAGCGGCCGGGAGCGGCCGGGAGGGTGACGGGAGCGGCCGGGAACGGCCGGGAACGGCCGGGAACGGCCGGGAACGGCCGGGAACGGCCGGGAACGGCCGGGAACGGCCGGGAACCGCCGGGAACCGCCGGGAGGGTGACGGCGGCGCCCGCCCCGTACGCCCCTCACCCGCGGGGCCGGATCACACCCTCCTGGATGACGGAGACCGCCAGCTGCCCGTCGGCGGTGAAGATCCGGCCCCGGCCGAGACCGCGGCCGCTCTGGGCGGTGGGTGACTCCTGGTCGTACAGCAGCCAGTCGTCGGCGCGCAGCGGGCGGTGGAACCACATGGCGTGGTCCAGGCTCGCGCCGACCACATCGCCGACCGCCCAGCCGCCGCGGCCGTGGGCGAGCAGCACCGAGTCCAGCAGCGTCATGTCGGAGACGTAGGTGACCAGGCAGATGTCGAGCAGCGGACGGGCCGGCGGCGCATCGTCGGCGGACGCGTCGGCGCCGGTGGCGTACGGCAGGTGGTCCAGCGATCCGTTGGTGCGGAACCACACCTGGGAGCGGGGTTCGCGCGGCTCCCCCGGTGTGGCGTACGGGGGCGGGTCGACGTAGCGGAGGTCGATGGCGGCGCGGGCGCGCAGCAGCCGCCGGGTGACGTCGGGGTCGGCGAAGTGCCCGGCGTAGCGGGGCAGCGTCTCGGCGGCGGTCGGCAGCGACAGCGGGTCGGGCGCCTTCGGCATCGGCTCCTGGTGTTCCAGGCCCTCCTCGTGGACCTGGAAGGAGGCCGAGAGGTGGAAGATCGGCTGGCCGTGCTGGACGGCGACGACCCGGCGGTTGCTGAAGGAGCGGCCGTCGCGGGTCCTTTCGACGGTGTAGACGATCGGCGCACCGGGGTCGCCGGGCCGCAGGAAGTAGGCGTGCAGGGAGTGCGGCAGTGGGGCCTCCCCTGCCCGAGCGGAGCCGAGAGCTTGGAGTGGGGCGGCGGGCACAGTGCGCCCCGCCGCGACCAGTGCCTGGGCTGCGACCTGCCCGCCGAAGACGCGGGGCACCAGCGAATCCCGGCTGGCGCCGCGGAAGATGTCCTGCTCGATCCGCTCCAGGTCGAGCAGGACGAGCAGGTCCTTGAGGGCGTCGTTCACGTCATGCGGCGCTTTCGGTCGGGTGCGGTACGGCGTACGGACCCGGGCCCCGTGAACCGGGTGCCGGGTCCGTACGCCGTGTCAGGGGTGCTGCCGGGGCCGGGCCGCGGTCACAGGCCCATCGACTTGGCGATGATGGAGCGCATGACCTCGCTGGTGCCGCCGTAGATGCGGCTGACGCGGGTGTCGGCGTAGAGGCGGGAGATCGGGTACTCCTGCATGTAGCCGTAACCGCCGTGCAGCTGGAGGCACTTGTCGATGACGACGGCGGCGCGCTCGGTGGTGAAGAGCTTGACGGACGCGGCGTCGGCGGAGGTCAGCTCCCCGGCGTCGTGCGCGTCGAGGGCGCGGTCGACGAACGCCTCCATCGCGTCCACCTCCGACTGGCAGTCGGCGAGGACGAACTTGGTGTTCTGGAAGGAGGCGACGGTCTTGCCGAAGACCTCGCGCTGCTGCACGTACTCCTTGGCGAACCGCACCGCAGCCGCGGCCTGGGCGTACGCGCCGACGGCGATGCTCAGGCGCTCCTGCGGGAGGTTCTGGCCGAGGTAGGAGAACGCCCTGCCCTCCTCGCCGAGGCGGTCGGTGACGGGCACCTTGACGTCGGTGAAGGAGAGTTCGGCGGTGTCGGAGGTCTTCAGGCCGAGCTTGTCAAGCTTGCGGCCGACGGCGTAGCCCTCGGAGGTGGTGTCGACGACGAGGAGGGTGATCCCGGCGCGGCGGTCCTCGGGCGACGGAGGGGCGGTGCGGGCGCAGACGATGACGCGGTCGGCGAGGACGCCGCCGGTGATGAAGGTCTTGGCGCCGTTGAGGACGTAGTGGCTGCCGTCTGCGGAGAGCTTGGCGGTGGTCTTCATGCCGGCCAGGTCGGAGCCGGTGCCGGGCTCGGTCATGGCGATGGCCATCATCATGTCGCCGGTGACGAAGGGCGGCAGCCAACGCTGCTTCTGCTCCTCGGTGGCGTACGCGAGGAGGTAGGGCAGGCAGAGCGCGGTGTGGACGCTGGAGCCGCCGAAGCTGACGCCTGCGCGGGAGCACTCCTCGGTGATGACGGCGGTGAACTTGAAGCTGGTCTCGCCGGCACCGCCGTACTCCTCGGGGACCTCGATGCCGAAGACGCCCAGCTCACCCAGCTTGCGGTAGAAGTCGCGGGGGGCTGCCCCGTCCTCCATCCACCGGTCGTAGACGGGCACGACCTCCGCCTCGATGAAGGCGCGGATGGTCTCGCGGAACGCCTCGTGGTCCTCGTTGAACACTGTGCGACGCACGGCCGCCCCCTCCTGGATCGCTGTCTAAGCGCTTGCTCAGCGAAAAGCTACCGGCCGGTCCGCACCCTGTCCAGAGACCTCTCACCCGGCGGACACGGCCCCGGTGGCACCCACCCCGTCCGTCATCGCACCGAACGCCCCGAGCGCCAGCCGCCGCAGCAGCCGGGCCATGTCCGTGCGGCCCGGCAGGGAGCCGGGGCGGCCCAGGTGCGGGGTGGAGTTGAGCAGGCCGAACACCGCGTGCACGGCGGCGCGCGCCTCCGTCTCGGAGGGGGCCGGGTGCACCTCTCGGACGACCGTCACCCACAGCTCGACGTACTCGCGCTGGAGGCGGCGCACCCGCTTGCGGTCGGCCTCGCGCAGCCGGTCCAGCTCCCGGTCGTGGACGGTGATCAGCGGGCGGTCGTCCAGCGCGAAGTCGATGTGTCCGTCGATCAGCGCGTCCAGCACCTTCTCGGGGCTCTCGCCGCCCTCGGCGACCCGCATCCGGCCGCCGTCCAGCAGCCGCTCACTGATGCCGACCAGCAGCTCGGCGAGCATCGCGTCCTTGCCCGCGAAGTGGCGGTAGAGCCCGGGCCCGGAGATACCGACCGCGGCCCCTATCTCGTCGACGCCGACGCCGTGGAAGCCGCGCTCGGCGAAGAGCCGGGCCGCCTCCTTGAGGATCTGCTCGCGGCGGCTGGTCGGGGCGGGGGCGGGCGCGTTGCTCATGAGCGCAATTGTAGACAGCCGAGTTAGTGGTCGTTAACCTGAACGGAGCGACGTTAACGGCCATTAACCGCATGTCCGCCTTCACGGGCGGTTCGCGGCGACCGAACAAGGGAGCGCGTACTGATGGAGCAGGCACCGGTGCTGGGGAGCGCCGCCGACCCGGCGTCCGACTCCTGGCGGGCCAACGAGGCCGCGCACCGCGCGCTGACCGCACAGCTGCGGGAGAAGCTGGCGGCGGCCCGGCTGGGCGGCGGCGAGCGTGCCCGGGCCCGGCACACCGCGCGCGGCAAGCTGCTGCCCCGGGAGCGGGTCGACGCCCTGCTGGACCCCGGCTCACCGTTCCTGGAGATCGCGCCGCTGGCCGCCGACGGGATGTACGACGGCGCCGCACCGGCCGCCGGGGTGATCGCCGGGATCGGCCGGGTCTCCGGCCGCGAGACGCTGATCGTCGCCAACGACGCCACCGTCAAGGGCGGCACGTACTACCCGATGACCGTCAAGAAGCATCTGCGGGCGCAGGAGATCGCGCTGGAGAACCGGCTGCCGTGCCTGTACCTCGTCGATTCCGGCGGCGCGTTCCTGCCGATGCAGGACGAGGTCTTCCCCGACCGTGAGCACTTCGGGCGGATCTTCTACCACCAGGCGCGGATGTCCGGCGCCGGGATCCCGCAGATCGCCGCCGTCCTCGGCTCCTGCACCGCCGGTGGCGCCTACGTCCCGGCGATGAGCGACGAGGCGGTGATCGTGCGGAACCAGGGCACGATCTTCCTCGGCGGCCCGCCGCTGGTGAAGGCCGCCACCGGTGAGGTCGTCACCGCCGAGGAGCTGGGCGGCGGTGAGGTGCACGCGAAGACCTCCGGCGTCACCGACCATCTCGCCGAGGACGACGCACACGCGCTGCGGATCGTCCGCACCCTCGTCGGCACGCTCGGCGACCGGCCGCCGCTGCCCTGGCCGGTACGGCCCGTCGAGGAGCCGAAGGCCGATCCGGCCGGGCTCTACGGCATGGTGCCCACCGACTCCCGTACGCCCTACGACGTGCGCGAGGTCATCGCCCGGCTCGTCGACGGTTCGCGGTTCGCGGAGTTCAAGGCGGAGTACGGCCAGACGCTGGTCACCGGCTTCGCGCGGCTGCAC
Source organism: Streptomyces sp. NPDC059080 (assembly GCF_042739975.1). Taxonomy (NCBI): domain Bacteria; kingdom Bacillati; phylum Actinomycetota; class Actinomycetes; order Kitasatosporales; family Streptomycetaceae; genus Streptomyces; species Streptomyces sp. NPDC059080. Next base: position 55,069 of record NZ_JBHYGX010000017.1, on the reverse strand, counting down.
GGGCACCCGGTCGGGATCGTCGCCAACAACGGCATCCTGTTCTCCGAGTCCGCCCAGAAGGGCGCCCACTTCATCGAGCTGTGCGACCAGCGCGGCATCCCGCTGCTCTTCCTCCAGAACATCTCCGGCTTCATGGTCGGGCGGCAGTACGAGGCCGGCGGCATCGCCAAGCACGGCGCGAAGATGGTCACCGCCGTCGCCTGCACCCGCGTGCCCAAGCTGACCGTCGTCATCGGCGGCTCGTACGGCGCCGGGAACTACTCGATGTGCGGGCGGGCCTACTCGCCGCGCTTCCTGTGGATGTGGCCGAACGCCAAGATCTCGGTGATGGGCGGCGAGCAGGCCGCGTCCGTCCTCGCGACCGTCAAGCGTGATCAGCTGGAGGCGCGCGGCGAGGAGTGGGGCGCCGACGACGAGGACGCCTTCAAGGCGCCGATCCGCGCGCAGTACGAGACGCAGGGCAACGCCTACTACGCGACCGCCCGGCTGTGGGACGACGGCGTCATCGACCCGCTGGAGACCCGCCAGGTGCTGGGCCTGGCGCTGACCGCCTGCGCCAACGCCCCGCTGCCCGCCCGGGACGCCGCGGCGCCCGGCTACGGCGTCTTCCGGATGTGAGCGACGTGCCGCACACGAGAGGGACTTCGAAGGCCATGCCCACCACCATGTTCGACACCGTGCTGGTCGCCAACCGCGGCGAGATCGCGGTCCGCGTCATCCGCACCCTGCGCGCCCTCGGCATCCGTTCCGTCGCCGTCTTCAGCGACGCGGACGCCGGCGCCCGGCACGTGCGGGAGGCCGACACCGCCGTGCGGCTGGGGCCCGCACCCGCCGCCGAGAGCTATCTCTCCGCCGAGCGCCTGCTGGACGCGGCGGCCCGCACCGGCGCGCAGGCCGTCCACCCCGGCTACGGCTTCCTCGCCGAGAACGCCGCCTTCGCCACCGCCTGCGCCGATGCGGGGCTGGTCTTCCTCGGCCCGCCCGCCGCCGCCATCGAGCTGATGGGCGACAAGATCCGCGCGAAGGAGACGGTCCGCGCGGCCGGGGTGCCGGTCGTCCCCGGCTCGTCCGGCAGCGGCCTGAGCGACGCCGAACTGGCCGCCGCCGCCCGCGAGATCGGCATGCCCGTGCTGCTCAAGCCGTCGGCGGGCGGCGGCGGCAAGGGCATGCGGCTGGTGCGGGACGCGGCGCTGCTCGGCGAGGAGATCGCCGCCGCCCGCCGCGAGGCCCGTAGCTCCTTCGGTGACGACACGCTGCTCGTCGAGCGGTGGATCGACCGGCCCCGGCACATCGAGATCCAGGTCCTCGCCGACGGCCACGGCAATGTCGTCCACCTCGGTGAGCGCGAATGCTCCCTCCAGCGGCGCCACCAGAAGGTGATCGAGGAGGCACCGTCGGTGCTGCTGGACGACGCCACCCGCGCCGCGATGGGCGAGGCGGCGGTCCGCGCCGCCCGCTCCTGCGGCTACCGCGGCGCCGGGACCGTCGAGTTCATCGTCCCCGGCAAGGACCCGTCGGCCCACTACTTCATGGAGATGAACACCCGCCTCCAGGTCGAGCACCCGGTCACCGAGCTGACCGCGACCGTCGCCGGGCGGCGCGGCCTCGACCTCGTCGCATGGCAGCTGCGGGTCGCCGCGGGCGAGGAGCTTCCCTTCACCCAGGAGGACATCGGCTTCACCGGGCACGCCGTCGAGGCCCGGATCTGTGCCGAGGACCCGGCCCGCGACTTCCTGCCCACCGGCGGCACCGTCCGGCTGCTGCGCGAGGCGCAGGGCGCCGCGGTCCGCACCGACTCCGGCCTCTCCCAGGACGCGGAGGTCGGCAGCCGGTACGACCCGATGCTCTCCAAGGTCATCGCGTACGGCCCGGACCGGGCGGCGGCGCTGCGCGCCCTGCGGGCCGCGCTCGCGGAGACCGTCACCCTCGGCGTCACCACCAACGCCGGGTTCCTGCGCCGCCTGCTGGCCCACCCGGACGTGGTGTCCGGGGAGATCGACACCGGGCTGGTCGAGCGGGAGGCCGCCGGTCTGGTGCCGGACGGGGTGCCCCCGGAGGTGTACGCGGCGGCCGCGGCGGTCCGGCAGGCGGCGCTGGAGCCGTCGGCGGACGGCGGCTGGCGTGACCCGTTCGGCGTACCGAGCGGCTTCCGGCTGGGCGGCGCGGCGGCCCCGGTCCGGCACTGGCTCAAGCTCCCCGGGCAGGAGCCGGTCGCCCGGGACGTACCGCCCGGCACGGACGGCGCCGAGGTGACGGCGGACACTGTGCGCGTCACCGTCGACGGTGTGCTGCACACCTTCCACCGCGCGGGCGACTGGCTGGGCCGCGACGGCGACTCCTGGCACGTCACCGACCACGACCCGGTGGCGGCGGCGCTGCTCGGCGCGGCCGGCGGGCACGGCGCCGACGCGCTGACCGCGCCGATGCCCGGCACCGTCACCGTCGTCAAGGTCGCCGTCGGCGAGGAGGTCAGGGCCGGGCAGGGGCTGCTGGTGGTGGAGGCGATGAAGATGGAACACGTCATCGCCGCCCCGCACGCCGGGACCGTCACCGCCCTGGACGTCACTCCCGGCGCCACCGTCGCCATGGACCAGGTGCTGGCCGTGGTCGACCCGCACGACGAGGAGCCCTCGGCCGACAGCGAAGAGGAGGAGGCGTCATGACCGCGTCCGGACTGCCCATGACGGTGCCCGCGCGGGGGCTGCCCGCGCGCGTACGGATCCACGAGGTCGGCGCCCGCGACGGCCTCCAGAACGAGAAGACGGTCGTCCCGACCGAGATCAAGGCGGAGTTCGTCCGCCGCCTCACCGGCGCCGGGCTGCCCGTCGTCGAGGCGACCAGCTTCGTCCACCCCCGCTGGGTGCCCCAGCTCGCCGACGCCGAGGAGCTGTTCGGAAAGCTCCTCGCCGTGGACGGCCTCGATCCGGCGATGCTGCCGGTGCTGGTCCCCAACGACCGCGGCCTGGACCGCGCGCTCGCCCTCGGGGCGCGTTCGGTCGCGGTCTTCGCCAGCGCCACCGAGTCGTTCGCCAAGGCCAACCTCAACCGCACCGTCGACGAGGCGCTGGCGATGTTCGCGCCGGTCGTCACGCGGTCGAAGGAGGCCGGGGTGCGGGTCCGCGGCTATCTGTCGATGTGCTTCGGGGACCCCTGGGAGGGCCCGGTGCCGGTCGAGCAGGTGGTGCGGGTGTGCCGAGCGCTGCTCGACATGGGGTGCGACGAACTCAGCCTGGGCGACACCATCGGCGTCGCCACCCCCGGCCACGTCCGGGCGCTGCTGACCGCCCTGAACGGTGCGGACGTGGCGACCGCCCGGATCGGCGTGCACTTCCACGACACCTACGGACAGGCGCTGGCCAACACACTGGCGGCGCTGGAGCACGGCGTCACCACCGTGGACGCCTCGGCGGGCGGCCTCGGCGGCTGCCCGTACGCGAAGTCCGCCACCGGCAATCTCGCCACCGAGGACCTCGTGTGGATGCTGCACGGCCTCGGCATCGACACCGGCGTCGACCTCGGCGCCCTCACCGCCACCAGCGTGTGGATGGCCGAAGCCCTCGGGCGGCCGAGCCCGTCCCGCGCCGTCCGCGCCCTCTCCCACAAGGAGTGACACCCATGTCCCTGGACCACCGTCTCCCCGACGAGCTGGAAGAACTCCGGCGCACGGTCGAGGCGTTCGCGCACGACGTCGTCGCCCCGCAGATCGGCGAGTACTACGAGCAGCACGCCTTCCCGTACCCGATAGTCCGCGAGATGGGCCGGATGGGCCTGTTCGGGCTGCCGTTCCCCGAGGAGTACGGCGGGATGGGCGGCGACTACCTGGCGCTGGGCATCGCACTGGAGGAGCTGGCGCGGGTCGACTCCTCGGTGGCGATCACCCTGGAGGCCGGGGTGTCGCTGGGCGCGATGCCGCTGTACCTCTTCGGTACGGAGGAGCAGAAGCGGGAGTGGCTGCCCAGGCTGTGCTCCGGTGAGATGCTCGGCGCGTTCGGGCTGACCGAGCCGGACGGCGGTTCGGACGCGGGCGGCACCCGCACCACCGCGGTCCGCGACGGCGACTCCTGGGTGATCAACGGCAGCAAGTGCTTCATCACCAACTCCGGTACGGACATCACCGGCCTGGTCACCGTCACCGCCGTCACCGGCCGCAAGCCGGACGGCCGCCCGGAGATCTCCGCGATCATCGTGCCGTCGGGCACCCCCGGCTTCACGGTCGCCGCCCCGTACTCCAAGGTCGGCTGGAACGCCTCGGACACCCGCGAGCTGTCCTTCTCCGACGTGCGGGTGCCGCTCGCCCACCTCGTCGGCGAGGAGGGCCGCGGCTACGCGCAGTTCCTGCGCATCCTCGACGAGGGCCGCATCGCCATCGCGGCGCTCGCCACGGGCCTTGCGCAGGGCTGCATCGACGAGTCGGTGAAGTACGCCCGCGAGCGGCACGCGTTCGGCAAGCCGATCGGCAGCAACCAGGCGATCCAGTTCAAGCTCGCCGACATGGAGATGCGGGCGTACACCTCCCGGCTGGCGTGGCGGGACGCCGCCTCCCGGATGGTGCGCGGCGAGCGGTTCAAGAAGGAGGCGGCGCTGGCGAAGCTGTACTCCTCGGAGATCGCGGTCACCAACGCCCGCGAGGCCACCCAGATCCACGGCGGCTACGGCTTCATGAACGAGTACCCGGTTGCCCGGATGTGGCGGGACTCCAAGATCCTGGAGATCGGCGAGGGCACCAGCGAGGTCCAGCGGATGCTGATCGCCCGGGAGCTGGGCGTGGGCTGAGGCCCGGCCGCGCCCTCCGTGTACGAGACGGGGGGGGGCCCGGGGGCCGCGGCCCCCCGCCCCCTAGCGCGCACCCCGGCCCTCACGCTCAGCGGGGGCCGGGCCCCCTGGGGGGGGGGGGGTGTCG
>NZ_JBHYGX010000017.1:45794-50159 GCF_042739975.1 Streptomyces sp. NPDC059080 | reverse complement strand
CTGTGCGCTGGCGGGCGCCGGGGGGGGGGGGCGGGGGCGGGCCCGCCGCGCCCCGCTGGGGCGCGGGCGCGGCCGGGCGGCCCCCCCCCCCCCCCCCCGCCTCCGTACCGCTACCCGCTCAGCTCACGACTGCGCGGGCCAGGGCACCTCCGGTGAGCGGTAGTAGCCGATGCCCAGCGCGTCCCAGCGCGGGCCCTGGGCGGCGAGCCGGGTGCGGTAGCGCGCCCAGTCGTGGCTCGACGCCGGGGACCAGCCCAGTTCGGCGATGCCGGGCAGCCGGGGGAAGGCCATGTACTCCAGGTGCGCGGGCGCCGACAGCGTCTCCGTCCACAGCGGCGCCTCCACGCCCAGCACCCCGCCCTTGGGGACGCCCGGCAGATAGCTGTCCGGGTCCCAGTCGTAGGAACGCTGCACGCTGACGTAACCGGCCCAGGCCAGGCCGAGCGGCGTGTTCTTGTCGTACTTCATGTCGAGGTACGAGCGGTCGGCGGGCGAGAGGATCAGCCGGGTGCCCTGCGCCGCCGCGTCGGTGACCTCCTTCCGCTCGGCGGCGGAGGTCGCGTCGTAGCCCCAGTACTGCGCGACGGCGCCCTTCGCCGGGTGCGCACCGGCCAGCTGGTGCCAGCCGACGGCGGTCTTCCCGTACCTCGCGACGATCGGCTGCACCTTGTCCATGAAGGCGACGTAGTCGTCATGGCTGGTGGAGTGCGCCTCGTCGCCGCCGATGTGGAGATAGCGGCCCGGTGTCATCGCGGCCAGCTCCCGGACGACGTCGTCGACGAAGTCGTACGTCTCCTGCTTCGGCACACACAGCGAGCTGAAGCCGACGTCGGTGCCGGTGTAGAGCGGCGGCGCCTTGCCGTCGCAGTTCAGCGCGGCGTACGAGGAGAGTGCGGCGTTGGTGTGGCCCGGCATGTCGATCTCCGGGACGACGGTCAGATAGCGGCTCGCGGCGTACCGGACGATCTCGCGGTAGTCCGCCTTGGTGTAGAAGCCGCCGCGCCCGCCGCCGACCTGGGTGCTGCCGCCGTGCGAGGTGAGCTTGGGCCAGGAGTCGATGGCGATGCGCCAGCCCTGGTCGTCGGAGAGGTGGAGATGCAGGGTGTTGATCTTGTAGAGGGCGAGCTGGTCGATGTATCGCTTGACCTGCTGGACGCCGAAGAAGTGCCGGGAGACGTCGAGCATCGCGGCGCGGTAGCCGTAGCGCGGGGTGTCGGTGACGGTGCCGCCGGCGATCCGCCAGGCGCCGGGCTGCTCGGTGCGGCGCTCGACGGCGGGCGGCAGCAGCTGACGCAGCGTCTGGACGCCGTGGAAGAGCCCGGCCGGGCGGGCGGCGCGGACGGTGACGGCGCGGGGCCCGGACTCCAGCCGGTACCCCTCGGCGCCGAGCTTCGCGGTGTCCCGCCCGCCGAGCCGCAGGACGATGCCGTCCGATCCGGAGCGGGTGGTGACGGGCAGCGCGAAGCCGGTGGCGGGGCGGAGCAGTCCGGCGAGGTACCCGGCGACCTGCCGGGCCTCGGCGCCGCCGCCGGGCACTCGGATCGCCGTGCGGTCGCCGAGCGTGTACGGATCCCCGCCGGGGCGTACCGCGGCGGGGGCGGGGATGACCTGGTCGAGCGGGGTGGCGGCGGGTGCCGCGGCGGCCGGCGGCGGTGCGGCGGCGGTGCCCATCCCGGCGGCTGTCACCAGCAGCAGGGCACAGAGGAGTCTGCGTCGTCTCATCGACGATCCCTTCGGCGAGCATCGTGCATGGCATGTCGAACATGGCATGGAGCGACCGAACGGTCACCATGCGTACCGCGAGCCCCCTTCCGGGTCAAGGCGTGGACCAGTTCCCGGCGATCGCGACACGATCTTGCCCGATGTCGGGCAGGTTTCTTGCGAAACTCTTCACATCCCCGCAGTATCGACCCGTGCTCGAACCCCCCGCCCGTGGCGTGGACACCCGTCCCGCCCCCCACGACGACCTGGTGGACCACCTGGTGCGCAGCACACCGCTGCAGCGCGGTGAGGCCACCCGGGTGGTGCTGGACGTGCTCGCGTACTTCGACGAGACGACGGAGGCGTTCGTCCGCCGCCGCCACCGCGAGCTGCAGTCCCAGGGGCTGCGCAACGACGCGATCTTCGAACGCCTCCGGCAGGAGCTGCCGCACCGCGCCGTGACCCCACCGGATCTCACGGCCCGCCAGCTCCGCCGCATGGTCTACGGCTGACCGCGCCGCGGCCGCCGGACCCACCCGCGGGTTCACTGGCGCCACCTCCCGTCCATCCCTGCCGCCCTTTCTTCTGTTCGTCCCGTTCCTCCCTTTCCATCCGTTCCTACGTCATCCCCCGCGCGGCCGCCACGCACCGGCACCGCTCCGGCGCGCGCCGCGCGGGCCGTCACCACATCACCCAGGAGGCTCACCCCATGTGCGGAATCGTCGGATACATCGGTAAGCGCGATGTCGCCCCGCTGCTGCTGGAAGGGCTGCAGCGCCTGGAGTACCGCGGCTACGACTCGGCGGGCATCGCCCTCCACGCCAAGGCGTCCGGCAAGGCCGCCGGCGGCCTGAAGACCGCCAAGGCCAAGGGCCGGGTGCGGGAGCTGGAGTCCCGGCTGCCCAAGCGGTTCCAGGGCACCGTGGGCATCGCCCACACCCGCTGGGCCACCCACGGCGCGCCGACCGACGAGAACGCCCACCCGCACCTCGACACCACCGGCGACGTCGCCGTCGTCCACAACGGCATCATCGACAACGCCTCCGAGCTGCGCGCCAAGCTGACCGCCGACGGCGTGGACTTCGCCTCCGAGACCGACACCGAGGTCCTCGCCCACCTCGTCGGCCGCTCCACCGCCGACACCCTGGAGGAGAAGGTCCGCGAGGCGCTGCGGCACATCGAGGGCACCTACGGCATCGCGGTGCTGCACGCGGCCTTCCCCGACCGCATCGTCGTCGCCCGCAACGGCTCCCCGGTCGTCCTCGGCATCGGCGAGCACGAGATGTTCGTCTCCTCCGACGTCGCCGCGCTGGTCTCGCACACCCGCCAGATCGTCACCCTCGACGACGGCGAGATGGCCACCCTCAAGGCCGACGACTACCGCACGTACACCACCGAGGGCTCGCGGACGACGGCGACGCCGGAGACGGTCGAGTACGCGGCCGAGTCGTACGACCTGGGCGGCCACGACACGTACATGCACAAGGAGATCTCCGAGCAGGCGGAGGCGGTGGACCGGGCGCTGCGCGGCCGGATCGACGACCGTTTCTCCACCGTCCGCCTCGGCGGCCTCAACCTCGACGCCCGCGAGGCGCGCGCGGTGCGCCGGGTGAAGATCCTGGGCTGCGGCACCTCGTACCACGCCGGTCAGATCGGCGCCCAGATGATCGAGGAGCTGGCCCGCATCCCCTCGGACGCCGAGCCGGCCTCCGAGTTCCGCTATCGCAACCCGGTCGTGGACCCCGACACCCTCTACGTCGCCGTCTCCCAGTCCGGCGAGACCTACGACGTGCTCGCCGCCGTCCAGGAGCTCAAGCGCAAGGGCGCCCGGGTGCTGGGCCTGGTCAACGTGGTCGGCTCGGCGATCGCCCGGGAGACCGACGGCGGCATCTACGTGCACGCGGGCCCCGAGGTCTGCGTGGTCTCCACCAAGTGCTTCACCAACATGGTGGTCTCCTTCGCGCTGCTCGCCCTGCACCTGGGCCGGATCCGGGACCTGTCGGTCACGGACGGCAAGCGGATCATCGAGGGCCTGCGGAAGCTGCCCGGCCAGATCGACGAGATCCTCAAGGGCGAGGACGACATCAAGAAGCTCTCGGCGCTGTACGCCGACGCCAAGTCGATGATGTTCATCGGCCGGGTGCGCGGATACCCGGTGGCCCGCGAGGCGTCCCTGAAGCTCAAGGAGGTCTCGTACATCCACGCCGAGGCGTACCCGGCCTCGGAGCTCAAGCACGGCCCGCTGGCGCTCATCGAACCGGCGATGCCGACGGTCGCGATCGTGCCGGACGACGACCTGCTGGAGAAGAACCGCGCCGCGCTGGAGGAGATCAAGGCCCGCAGCGGCCGCATCCTCGCCGTCGCCCACCAGGAGCAGGAGAAGGCCGACCACACCATCATCGTGCCGAAGAACGAGCCGGAGCTGGACCCGATCCTGATGGGCATCCCGCTGCAGCTCCTCGCCCACCACACGGCACTGGCACTCGGCCGCGACATCGACAAGCCGCGCAACCTCGCCAAGTCCGTGACCGTGGAGTAGGCGCACCCGCCCCGGACCGCCGGGGCGGCCGGGGGGGGGGCGCCGCGCCGCGCCCCCCCCCCCCCCCGCCCCCGCCCCCCCCCCCGCCCCCGGGGCGCGGGCGCGCGGGCCGCCCGCCCCCGCCC
>NZ_JBHYGX010000017.1:41656-45784 GCF_042739975.1 Streptomyces sp. NPDC059080 | reverse complement strand
TATCCCCCCCACTCTCCCCCAACCCTCCTTGATGTTTTTGTTGGGGGCCGGTTTTTGTTTAATCCCCCCCCCGCGCCCCCCCCCCCCCCCGGCCCCGGGGGCCCCCCCGGCGGCTCCGTGCGTGCCACCACGCCGCACGGAGCCGCCGCCTCCCCTGTTGCCGGCGTCGCCCATACGCCGGCGGATGCCGCCGCGCCGGTAACCGTCATCTCCCGGTCGGCGACACGCTCCTGACGCGCCCGAGCTCCGCCCGGACGGCCGTCGCGTCCGACCGGTATCTACCCGTCACACCGTCACAATCCACCTCGGTACGGCAGTTGATCTCACGACTGCCCGCAATCCCCATGTCTCCCCCGCATCTGTGCACACTCCAGGGAGATCCGGACGTGCCCCGGGGAGTCGCACGCGGGCGCACGACGGCACGGACAGGGCGAGGTGAACACCGGGCGCTCCACGGCGCCGTACGGCACGGAGCGGCGGGAGAGGGCCCGGCGGGGGCCCGGCGGCGGGGGGGGCTCAGGGGACGACGATGACCGGGCGCTGCGCGCGGCGCGCCAGACGGCCCGCGACGGAGCCGAAGATCCGCCCCACGATCCCGTGGGTGGAGCCCACCACGATGCCGTCGGCCTCGTACTCCCGGCCGACCTCCTCCAGTTCGTGGCAGATGTCCCCGCCGCGCTCGACGAGGATCCAGGGGACCTCGGAGAGATGGTCGGCGCAGGCCAGCTCCAGGCCCAGCACCTCGGTGCGGTGATCGGGGACGTCCACGAAGACGGGCGGTTCGCACCCCGCCCAGACGGTCGTCGGCAGTCTGTTGGCGACATGCACGATGATCAGGCCCGAGCCGAGGCGCCGCGCCATACCGATTGCATACGCCAACGCCCGCTCGCTCGACATCGATCCGTCGAAGCCGACGACGACGCCGTGCCGGAACGCGGGATCACAGGGATGGTGTGCCTCTTCCGCCGCCCGGAGGTCGGCCAGCGGGTCGGCCACCTGCTTGCGGTGCGCGGGTTCAGGAAATTCGTGACCGGCCATTGGTGTCTCGGCGAGGACGTCCTCTTGCTGAGGGGCGAACGGGGGACGGCGTGTGACTTGATCCGGCAGTTGACTGAGCTGACCCGATCGAGGGGCCGACGTCTTAGTTCAACGAAGAACAATGCGACCGGGAATCATCTTTCCAAGGCTTTACCCCAAGAGTACGGCGCCACTCCCCCGCTGCCCAGGGGCCGCAGGAAGGCGGAGCGCCCGCACGGGGCGGGGTGCCACCCCTGGAACGGTCCCCCGGAGCATGCCGGAGCCACGCCCGGATGGCAATGCCCCGGCCTGCCCCCGTACGTACCCCCTGGGACACGAGTGACGTTCTCCGGCTCCGCACACCGCCCGTGGGGCCCGGGACCGCCGGGCGGAGTCATCTCCTCCACCGCCGCCCGGCGCCCGGCGGCAACCCCTGGCCCACGCGGTTCGGCGGGCGTCGGGACCGCACCCCGGGCGTTACCCCTGGGGCTGCCGTGACGGCCACCGCACATCAGGACAGAGCAGGGCGTAAGCGGACGGGGGCGCATGGAAGCAAGGGGTGTTCCGACACGTACGCAGGGCTCGCAGAGAGAGCGCACAACCCCCGCCGCAACCGTTTTCAGCCAACTTCGGGTCCGGATCACCACCTTGCTCCGGCCGCCCCCCAACCCCGGCGTGAGCAGGGCGGAAAGGACCGCTCGGCATGGTTGTGCCCTACTGCGAACGGGCAGAGCCGAGACGCGCACTTTCCCTGGAGGCCCGACGAGTGGAACGCTTCGTGATCGAATGCTTCGCGCCAAGTTGCCATATCGACATACCAGTGGGTGGTGAACTTGGCACGCCATCCTCACGGGACACAGTAGATTCGATCTTGGTAGTTATGGCGGGGGAGCTGTGCAGTACCGAGAGGGCGAGACGACCGAGGGGGGCTTAAGTGCCATGAGCCAGGACTCCGCTGCCGTACCAGATCCCGCACGCAAGCTCGCTGCCCGACGACGCCGCGAAATAGTCGCGGTGCTCCTCTTCAGCGGCGGCCCCATTTTCGAGAGCTCCATACCGCTCTCGGTCTTCGGAATCGACCGCCAGGACGCGGGCGTTCCCCGATACCGATTGCTTGTGTGCGCGGGCGAAGACGCGCCCTTGCGCACCACCGGGGGGCTGGAACTTTCCGCTCCCTACGGGCTGGAAGCCATCGCCCGGGCCGGGACGGTCGTCGTACCGGCCTGGCGCTCCATCACCCAGGCCCCGCCGCCCGCGGCACTCGACGCGCTGCGCCGCGCGCACGAGGAGGGGGCCCGGATCGTCGGGCTGTGCACGGGGGCGTTCGTCCTCGCCGCGGCCGGACTGCTCGACGGCCGCCCGGCCACCACCCACTGGATGTACGCGCCGACGCTCGCCAAGCGTTACCCGTCCGTCCATGTGGACCCGCGTGAGCTCTTCGTCGACGACGGCGATGTGCTCACCTCCGCGGGGACCGCGGCCGGTATCGACCTGTGTCTGCACATCGTGCGCAGCGACCACGGCGCGGACGCAGCGAACGCACTGGCCCGCAGGCTGGTCGTGCCGCCCCGGCGCACCGCGGCCGACCTCGGGCACCAGCGCTACCTGGACAGGTCTTTACCAGAGGAGATCGGCTCGGACCCGCTCGCCGAGGTCGTCGCCTGGGCGCTGGAGCACCTCCACGAGCAGTTCGACGTGGAGACGCTGGCGGCCCGCGCCTATATGAGCCGTCGCACCTTCGACCGGCGGTTCCGTTCCCTGACCGGGAGCGCCCCTCTCCAGTGGCTGATCACGCAGCGGGTCCTCCAGGCCCAGCGGCTGCTGGAGACCTCCGACTACTCGGTCGACGAGGTCGCGGGGCGCTGCGGTTTCCGTTCGCCGGTCGCGCTGCGCGGCCACTTCCGGCGACAGCTGGGTGCCTCGCCCGCGGCGTACCGCGCGGCGTACCGGGCCCGGCGGCCGCAGGGCGGTGCGCCCGAGGGCGGACTGCGGACGGAGCGGGGCGAGCGGGCGGCTCCGATGGGCGACCGGTTCGCGGCGCTGGCCAATCCGGCAGCGGCGCTGGCCACCGCTGATCCGGAGGCCGGCAAACCGCAGTCGGACGCCTACGCGGCACGCCTTCCGGAGGCATCGGTCGGTCGGGGCACCGGACGCCCCATGCTGCCCAGCCAGCGTGAGCGCCCCGTAGGGTGAGTCGTATGAACGATCGCATGGTGTGGATCGACTGCGAGATGACCGGTCTCTCGCTGGCGACCGACGCGCTCATCGAGGTGGCCGCCCTGGTCACCGATTCGGAGCTGAACGTACTCGGCGACGGCGTGGATGTGGTGATCCGCCCGCCCGCCGAGGCGCTGGCCACCATGCCGGAGGTGGTGCGCGAGATGCACACCGCCTCCGGACTGCTGGACGAGCTGGACGGCGGCACGACGCTGGAGGACGCCCAGGAGCAGGTGCTGGCGTACCTCAGGCAGCACGTGCCGGAGGCCGGCAAGGCGCCGCTGTGCGGCAACTCCGTCGGCACCGACCGGGGCTTCCTGCACCGCGACATGCCGACGCTGGAGAACTACCTGCATTACCGGATCGTCGATGTGTCGTCGGTGAAGGAGCTGGCCCGGCGCTGGTATCCGCGGGCGTACTTCAACAGTCCGGACAAGAGCGGCAACCACCGGGCGCTGGCCGACATCCGTGAATCCATCGCGGAGTTGCGCTACTACCGGGAGGCGGTCTTCGTGCCGCAGCCCGGCCCGGACTCCGGCACCGCGAAGGCCCTCGCGGCCAAGCACGTAGTGCCGCCGGCGGCCCCGGCCACGCCGTAGTGACGTAGCTCGCTCCCGGCACGGCGAAAGCCGGGAGCGAGCACCCCTTCGGACCCTGTACACTTTTTCTCAGCCGGTGGGGAAAAAGAACCACACAGCACCGGTCATGGTGGGTATAGCTCAGCTGGCAGAGCACCTGGTTGTGGTCCAGGATGTCGCGGGTTCAAGTCCCGTTACTCACCCCAACGGGGGGGGGGGGGCGGGGGGGAACCCGGGGGGGGGCCCGCCCGGGGCGCCGCGCTGGGGTATTGGGAGCACCCGCTCGGAGCGCCCCCTCTCACGGGGCGCCCCGCGC
>NZ_JBHYGX010000017.1:32533-41646 GCF_042739975.1 Streptomyces sp. NPDC059080 | reverse complement strand
GGTACACGCCCCTTAACCCCCCCACCCGGCGTGGCCCCGTACCGCGAAAGCGGATCGGGCCCTCGCCGTTTCCCGCTTCTTCGAAGATCGCAGCCTCGAAGAGCGCAGCCTCGAAGACCGTGGCCCCGGACTCGGGCTCCGGCTTCCGTGTGTCATGTCCCGGACGCAGCGAGATCGCCGGAGCGTCACCGGCGCTTCACCGGCGGCTGGTGGTGTACCTCTCGTCGTCACCCGCCCCACGGAAGATTTCGAGGAGCCGTTCCATGCTCAGACCCTCCCGTCGCCACCTCACCATCGGCGCCGCTCTGGTGGCCGCGACCACCGCCGTCGTGGCCGTCACGACCGCCGCCGGTGCCTCCGGCACCAAGGAGCAGGCCCAGCAGGCCATCAAGGGTGGGAAGGCGAAGAACGTCATCCTGCTGATCGGCGACGGCATGGGCGATTCGGAGATCACGCTCGCCCGGGACTACACGGTCGGCGCGGACGGCCGCCTGAACATGGACCGCTTCCCGCTCACCGGCGCGTACACCACGTACTCCGTGCACCAGGACGGGACGCCGGACTATGTGACCGACTCGGCGGCGAGCGGTTCGGGGTGGGCGACCGGGCGGAAGACGGTCAACGGGCGGATCTCCAAGACGCCGGACACCGACAAGGCCGTGCCGACGATTCTGGAGCTGGCGCAGAAGGGCGGCTATGCGACGGGCAGCGTCACCACCGCCGAACTCACCGACGCCACACCCGCGGTGCTCGCCTCGCACGTCACCGACCGCTCCTGCCAGGGACCGGCCGACATGGCCAAGTGCCCCACCGACGCGGTGGCGGGCGGCGGGCCCGGTTCGGTCGCCGAGCAGTCCGTGAACCACAAGGTCGACGTCCTCTTCGGCGGTGGCAGGCAGCGGTTCGACCAGAAGGTGACCGACGGGCGGTACAAGGGCCTGACGGTGACCGGACAGGCGGAGAAGCTCGGCTACCAGGTCGTCACGGACAGCGCCTCGATGAAGGCGGCCACGGCGGGCAAGCCGGTGCTCGGGCTCTTCGCGCCCGGCAACGTGCCCACCGAGTGGACGGGCAAGCCGGCGGCCAAGGGCGGCACCGACCCGCAGCGTTGCGTCACGTCCAACCCGGGCCGGTCCGGCTCCACGCCGAGCCTCGCCGACTCCGCGGCCAAGGCGATCCAGCTCCTTGAGGCGAAGCAGAAGCACGCCAAGAAGGGCTTCTTCCTGCAGGTCGAGGGCGCCTCGATCGACAAGCAGGACCATGCGGCGGACCCGTGCGGGCAGATCGGTGAGACCGCCGCGTTCGACCGCGCCGTCAAGGTCGCCCAGGAGTACGCGGCCAAGCACCCCGACACGCTCGTGGTGACCACCGCCGACCACGGCCACTCCAGCCAGATCGTCCCGCTGGAGGCGGCCCCGCCCGGTCTGACCTCCACGCTCGTCACCGACGAGGGTCAGCAGCTGAAGGTCAACTACTCGACCAACCCGCCGGGCGAGTCCCAGGAGCACACCGGCACCGAGGTGCGGATCGCGGCGCAGGGCCCGAAGGCGTACCGGGTCCTGGGCGTCACCAACCAGACGGATCTGTTCGGAACCCTGCGTGAGGCGATGGGCCTGCGCTGACCTGCGGAAACGGGAGGGGGAGACCGGGCGCCGGTCTCCCCCTCCCGCCGTGTGCGCGGCCCCCTTCCGGCACCGCCCTCAGTAGCCGACGGTGAAACGCCCGCCGGGGTGGCGGGGCTGCTCGATCTCGTCGAGGACGGCGACCGCGTAGTCCTCGGCGGAGATGCGGCTGCTGCCGTCCTCCGAGATGAGCAGGTCGTCGATGGCGGTGCGGTAGCTGCCGGTGCGCTTGCCGGGCTCGATGGTGGCGGCGGGGCTGAGGTTGGTCCAGCGGATGTCGGAGACGGTGCGGTAGAAGTCCAGCGCGTCGCCGTGGGCGTGCATGATCTGGAGCAGGAACGCGGGCAGGCCCTCGGCGTCCCAGACCTGGGTGCCGTCCGGCTTGCGGAGGGATCCGGCGCCGCCGACGGTCAGCAGCCGCGGGGCCGCGTCGCCGAGGGTGCGCAGACCGGCGACGAGCGCCTCGGCGGCGGGCCGGATGGTGGCGATGTGGCCGGGGCCGTCGCCGCCGCCGACCGCGCTGATCACGGCGTCCTTCCCGGCGGCGACCGCGGCGACCGACGCCGGGTCGAGGACGTCGCCGGTGGTGACGGTCAGCTTCGGGTGGGCGAGGGTGAGCTTCGCGGGGTCGCGGACGACCGCGGTGACCTGGTGGCCGCGGTCAAGGGCCTCCTGGACGATGCGGCTGCCGATGGTGCCGTTGGCGCCGAAGATCGCGAGCGTGGACATGGTGTCTCCTGGGGTCTGCCGCACCGGGGCGGGCTTCCGTTTTCCGTCATCGGCCGGGCCGACGTCTTCTACGCTAGAACCAGCAGGTGCACATACCGCGGTAGACATGGGACGGGTGGTGGTGAAAATGCGACAGGATCGGGAGCTGGGGGTCGGGCGGGACATTCCGGAGGTGGAGTTCTCTGCTCCGGCCGGGCGACCGTCCGGGGTCGAGGTGCTGACTCTCGCGGAGCTGCGCGAGCGGGCCGACTCCTGCCAGCTGGCCACCCCGCACCGGCCCGGCTTCCACCATCTGCTCACCGTCGGGCGCGGCCGTCTGCTGCACACCGTCGACTTCCGGGAGCACGCCGTCGGGCCCGGCGACTGGCTGTGGTCGCGGCCCGGGCAGGTGCAGCACTTCGGGGACCTGTCGCAGGCGGAGGGGCTGCTGGTGCTGTTCGAGCCCGGGTTCCTGGATCCGGCGACGGCGGCCGCGGCGCGGATCGAGGACTGGTACGGCCCGGCCGTCCGGCATCCGGAGGGCGCGGCGGCCGAGCGGGCGCGGACGGCGCTGCGGCAGCTGCACGAGGAGTTCGGGGAGCGGGCCGGGCTCCCGTGGGCGGCGCATCTGGACGTACTGCGGCATCTGCTGGCGGTGCTGGTGCTGCGGGTGGCACATCCGGAGGTGCCCGCGGCGGACGCGGAGTGCGCGGCGGGGGCGACGTATCTGCGCTTCCGGGACGCGGTGGAGCGGGATTTCGCGTACAGCCGCCGGGTGGCGGACTACGCGCGGGCGCTGGGGTACGCGCCGCGGACGCTGTCGCGGGCGACGGAGGCGACGGCCGGGATCGGGGCGAAGGAGTTCATCGACCGGCGGGTGGTGCTGGAGGCGAAGCGGCTGCTGGCGCACGGGGACGGCTCGGCGGCGCGGATCGCCGGGCGGCTGGGCTTCGCCGACGCCGCCAACTTCACCAAGTTCTTCCAGCGGCACGCCGGTACCACCCCGGCCGCCTTCCGGGAGGCGGTACGGGGCGGGAGCGGGGCGGCGGTCGCGGAGTAGGGGCGGCCGGGGCGGCGGCGCCCGCGGCGCGGGGCGGGACGCGATCCGGGGCGTGCCCCGTGGCCCGTGCCCCGTGGCCCGGCGCCTCAGCCGGTGTACGCGGCGAACGCCCTGGTGAAGGCCAGTGGGTCCTGATCGATCGAGCTACAGGTGGGCGAGGCGGACGGCCGGGGACCGTAGTCGCACGGCCGGTCGCGGGCGGCGGACCACATCGACAGGCCGCCGAGGTGTCTGCGGCGGGCGAACGCCACGAGGGCGGTGGCGTCGTCGGGGGTGAAGGTCTCGGTCCGGACGTCGTTGACACCGATCATCGGGGTGACGGCGACGGCCTTCCAGGCGTCCGCGCCGTCGAGCCCGAGGGCGTCCTTCAACTGGGCCTGGGTCGCGGTGGCCGCCCGGCGGGCATAGGCGCCCATGTCGCCGTCGTAGGAGGAGCCGTAGTCCATCGCCATGACGTTGACGGTGGAGACGGTGACGCCGTTGCGCCGCGCGTCGGCGACGAGGCGTACGCCGTCCTCGGTGAGGCCGTCGGGCATCACCGGCAGGGTGAGGGAGACGTTCAGGCCCGGGTGGCTCCGCTGGAGCCGGGCGATGGCGCGGGCGCGGCGGGCATTGGCCCCGGTGTCCGCCAGGGAGCCACCCTCGATGTCGAGGTCGACGGCGGTGAGCCGGTAGCGGTCGACGACCTTGCCGTAGGCGGCGGCGAGCGCGTCGGCCGAGTCGCAGACCAGGCCGAGTTCGGAGCCGTCGGCACCGCCGAAGGAGACACGGACGTCGCCCCCGACCGCACGCAGGGCGTCGATCTGCCGCGCGACGGGGTTGTCGTCCAGGTCGCCGTCGCCGCCCCAGGCCGGATCGCAGCCGCCGTCGGACGTGATGAAGGCGAGGGTGAAGTGGTCGACGCCGGTCCGCCGCGCCGTGTCGCGGAGGTCGGGGGCGGGGCTGAGCGAGGTGTCGACGTACGGGGAGAAGGCGGCGGTGGTCCGGGGGACGGGGAGGTCCTCGGGGGCGGTGGTCGCCTTGGGGACGGCGGTCGCCCTGGAGGCGGCGGGCCGCGGGGTGTCGCCGGACGGGGCGGGGGCGACGGCGGCGAACGCGGCACCGGCGGTGGCCGCCACGGCCGCACCGGCCGAGAACAGCTTGGCCGAGCGGCTCGTACGGCGGCGCGGGACCGGGGAGCTCATGGCGTACACCTGCCTGTCGTCGCGGGTGGGGACGGTGGTGCGCCACGGCACGCGGCGGACCGGGTGGGCAAACGAGGGGAACGGTACGGGAGTTGAGGGGTTCATGCCCGGTTTGCGGGCGGGGAAGGGGGCGGTTGAGGGGGGCGTGAGCGGGTGTGCCGGGCGCTCCGGGGCGCATGGGCGGTGCGCCCCGGAGCGCATGGGCGGTGCGCCCCCTGCCGGGGCCGGGGCCGCGCCGCTCGCGCCGGGGCCGGGGCGGTGCCGCTCGGGCCGGGGCCGCGCCGTCCGTGCATCACCTGGCCGTGGCCGCGCCGCTCGCCCGGCCCGCGGGTCGTCCCGCCCGTAGACACGCCCGTCGCCCCGTCAGCCCGCCTTCCCCCTACGGCGAGCCCGGAGCGGGAGTCGGCGGCGGAGGCGGTGGGTGCCGGTGTGGTGGGGGGCGCCGGGCGGGCCGTGGCCGTCGAGGGCGAGCCAGACGCGGACCTCGGTGCCGCCCAGGACGGAGCGGCCGATGCGGACGTCCCCGCCGGTCGACTCGGCCAGCCGGCGGACGATGTCCAGGCCCAGGCCGGTCGAGCCGTCGCCGCCGCCGGAGTGGCCGCGGCGCAGCGCGGCGTCCGGGTCGTCGATGCCGGGGCCCGCGTCCGAGACCAGCACGATGACGGCGTTCCCGACCAGCCCCGCGTGGTGCACATCGACGGCGAAGGCGGTGCCCTCGGGCGTGTGCCGGAAGACGTTGCCGAGCATCGCGTCGAGCGCGGCGGCCAGATCGGGGCGGGCCACCGGGACGCGCAGCGGGCGGTGGGCACCCGCCACCCGGACGGTGCGGCCCTCGTCCTCGGCCAGCGCCGACCAGAACGCCATCCGCTCCCGGATCACCTCGGCGGCGTCGCAGCCCGCCGTCGCCCCCGGCTGCCGGGAGTGCGACTTCTGCTCCCGGGCGGTGCGGATGATCTGGTCGACCTCGCGCTCCAGCTGCTCGACGGCGGCCCGGGTGTGCTCGGCAGCCGGGCCGTCGCCCAGCGACGCGGCGTTCAGCCGGAGCACGGTGAGCGGGGTGCGCAGCCGGTGCGACAGGTCGGCGGCCAGCTCGCGTTCGTTGGCGAGGAGCTGGACGACCTGGTCGGCCATGGAGTTGAAAGCGGTGGCGGCCGACCGCAGCTCCTTGGGGCCCTCCTCCGGTACACGGACGCCGAGTTCGCCGGTGCCCAGCCGGTGCGCGGCCCCGGCCAGCCGTTTCGCGGCGCGCACCATACGGGTGCCGAGCCGGTCGGCGACCGCGACCGAGCCGATGATCAGCGCCAGGCCGACGCCGGAGAGGACCAGCCAGGACGTGGTGACGCCGTTGCCGAGCGCGGCGTCGGGCACGTACACCTCGACGACGGCGACGCCGGTCGCCACGGCCGTCGGCTGGAGCAGCGAGGAGCCGCCGCGGACGGGCGCGATGGAGGCGCGGCCGAGGGCGACGACGGAGGCGACGTCGCGGTCCGAGGCGCGGCGGAAGCCGATGCCGACCGGCCGGGCGCCCTTGCCGTCGCCCGGGACGTGGACGCCGATCCGGCACCCGGGTCCGGTATCAGCGCTGGCGAGGGCGCGTTCGAGCTGGGTGCGGTCGGTGGTGATGGCGAGGACGGGGCCGATGGTGGCGGCCTGCCGTTCGGCGTTGGAGAACGCCCGGTCGCGCGCCATCTCCTTGACGACGAGCCCCAGCGGCACGGCGAAGGCGACCACCACCATCGCGGTGACCGCCAGCGCCACCTTGACCAGGGCCCATCTCACCGCGGCGGCTCCAGCTTCACGCCCACCCCGCGCAGCGTGTGCAGATAGCGCGGCCGGGCGGCGGTCTCTCCCAACTTCCGCCGCAGCCAGGAGAGATGGACGTCGATGGTCTGGTCGTCGCCGTACGACTGCTGCCAGACCTCGGCGAGGAGTTCCTTGCGCGGGACGACGACGCCGGGCCGTTCGGCGAGGAAGGCCAGCAGGTCGAACTCACGGCGGGTCAGATCGAGGACGGTGCCGTCCAGCGTGGCCTCACGGCGCAGCGGGTCGACGCGGAGGCCGCCGATCCGCACCAGCCGCGACGGGGTCTCCGCGGTGCCGCCCGCACGGGAGCGGCGCAGTACGGCCGCCATCCGGGCGGAGAGGTGCTCCACCGAGAACGGTTTCGTCAGGTAGTCGTCGGCGCCGTCGTTCAGCAGCCGGACGATCTCGGCCTCGTCGTCCCGGGCGGTGGCGATGATCACGGGGACGTCGGTGACGCCGCGCAGCATCTTCAGGGCCTCGGCGCCGTCCAGATCGGGCAGTCCGAGGTCGAGGACGACCACGTCGAAGCCGATGTGGGCCACCTCCCGCAGCGCCTCCAGGGCGGTGCCCACGCTCCGTACGGTGTGGGACGCCTCGGTCAGATGCCGGATGAGGGCCGAGCGGACGAACGGGTCGTCCTCGACGACGAGCACACTTGCCATGGGCGGCACCGTACGCCATCCGGGGGTATCGTCCGGCCGGAAGTTGACGCCTGCCCGGTGGCGCCGCGGGCCGGGTGGGCGAGACCGGGCGCGGGGTGGGTGGTGGTCGGGGATGAGCCAGATGCGGCGCGGGCTGATGCATACGGGGGCGTGGACGCTGGCGACCGGCGGCGCGGTCGCCCTCTCGTGGTTCGGGGTGCACGCGGTGCTGTCCGGTACGGCGTACGACCCGCCGCGCGCGGTCCCGCTCTCCGCGGCGGCCGCGCCCTCGACGGCGACGGCCGCACCGCAGGCGTCCTCCACGCACCGCCCCAAGCCCTCCCCCACGGCGACCGCCGCCTCCCCGTCGCCGTCGCCGTCGCCCCCCGCGGCGCCCGCCCGCACCGGGGGCGCGGCGCCGAACGACCGGCCCTCCCCGAGGCCGACGGCCGTACCGCTGGACAGCAGCGGCACCGTCAAGAGCTTCACGACGTCGGGCGGCCGGGTCGTGCTGGACCTGCGGCCCGACTCGGCGCAGCTGGTGTCGGCGACGCCGGAGGCGGGCTGGGAGATGCAGGTGTGGAAGCAGGACACCGTGATCCGGGTGGAGTTCACGGGCAGCGGCGGCGACCGCCACGCCACGGTCCTGTGCACCTGGGACGGCCATCCGCCGGTGGTGCAGACCAGTGAGAGCAGTCGGCGGAGCAGTAGTCGTACGGGGTGAGGGGCGGGGCTGCGCGGGGCTCGGTCCCGGCGTGGTGCGGGCAGGGATGCAGTGCGGGCCCGGCCCGGTTCCGGCGTGGTGCGGGCCCCGGGGCGGTGCGGCGCCCGGCGTGGTGCGGCGCCCCGGGGCGTCCCGGTTCCGGTGTGGTGCGGCCCCGGGGCGGCCCGGTTCCGGCGTGGTGCGGCGCCCCGGGCGTCCCGTAGGCGCGCCCCGGGCCTCCGGCCCCGCAGCCGTCAGGCGAACACGTCCGGGGGCGGCTGCGGTGAGGCGACGGCCGTGGCGTCGGTGACGGGTGCCGCGCCGCCGGTGAAGTCCCGTAGCGCCCGGCCGTGTTCGACGCGTCCGGTCTGCGGGTCGCTCGCCGCCCGCCGGGTCAGCTCGGCGACCGGCAGCGGGTGCGCGGCGGCGAGCAGGACGGCGTTGCCGAACCGCTTGCCACGCAGGACGGCCGGGTCGGCGGTGAGCGCCAGCTCCGGGAAGACGGCGCCCGCGGTGGCGATCTGACCGCGCAGGAACCGCAGCGGCGGCCCGTCGGCGACGTTCGCCGCGTACCAGCCGCCGTCCGTCAGCACCCGCCGGACCTCGGTGACGAACTCGGTGCTGGTCAGATGCGCGGGCGTCCGGGCGCCGCGGAAGACATCGGCGATGACCAGGTCGGCCCAGCCGTCAGGGACCTTGGCCAGTTGTTCCCGGGCGTCGCCGCCGCGCACCCGGATGCGCCAGCCGCTCTCCAACGGCAGCTCCCGTCGCACCAGTTGGACCAGCGGTGCGTCGATCTCCACGACCTGCTGGGTGGAGCGGGGCCGGGTCGCCGCGACGTAACGGGCCAACGTCAGGGCGCCGCCCCCGAGGTGGACGGCGCGCAACGGCTTGCCCGGGGGCGCCACGAGGTCGGCGGCGTGACCGAGGCGCCGCTGGTAGGAGAAGTCGAGGTGATCCGGTGCGTCGAGGTCGACGAAGGACTGCGGGGCGCCGTCGATCAGCAGGGTCCGGGCCCGGGGCCGGTCACGGTCGGGCCGCAGTTCGGCGACGCCACCGTCCACCGTCTCCACCACGGATTCCACGCCACCGCGCCCGCGTCTGCTCTTCGCCATGCCCCCAGTATGGCGGCCGGTCCGCCGGGGCGTGACGGCCGGGCATGACGACGTCCGTGCAGGTCAGGGTATGGGAGGCCGAGTGTCCGGGGGCGGTGCCGCCCGGCGCACGGAAGGCGCGCGCACGCCCCCGGCGCCCGTACCGTACTCGGCCCCGCACCGCGAGCGGGGGGGGGGGGCGGGGGGCCCGCGGGCCACGGCCCCCCCCCCACCCCCCACCCCCCCCGGCCCCCCCCCCACCCCCCCGGCCGGCCCGCGGGGAGGACAGATGGTGAGT
>NZ_JBHYGX010000017.1:28796-32523 GCF_042739975.1 Streptomyces sp. NPDC059080 | reverse complement strand
GCCGCGACCGAAGTCGCGGCGGCCCGCTCTCACCCACACGTCCCGGCCGGGGTCACGCCACGGCCGGTGGCCGGGTCACTTGTTGACGCACTTGTTCCCGAATGCCGGGTTGAGCAGCGCCACCAAATCGATGCGGTTACCACAGACGTTCACCGGGATATCGATCGGAACCTGAATGACATTTCCGCTCAGCACGCCCGGCGAGTGCGAGGCAACGCCGACGGCGGTGGCGCCGCCGTGGCCGTCCTCGTGACCCCCGTCGCCGGCGGAGGAAACCCCCGCGCCGCCGATCACGAGTGCGCAGCTGGCCGTGGCCAGGGCGGCCGACGTGACGATCCGCTTCATCGCCCGTCTCCTTTCCTTATTCGCGAATGGGACATCGGCCCAACGACCGGGGTCGCGCCGAGGATGCGGGCATTCCCCCATAAGGGAGAAACGTTCATCCTTATGGAAGACAGAACCCGGCCACCGCGGTTGCGAGGATCGCCCCGGTGCCGTATCCCGGGACGCCCGTCCGGCGTGCCGCCCGGTGCGGCGGGGGACTCTCTGCCAGAGTGCATTCCTGTTCGGCAGCCGCCGGTCAGGAGGACGTCAGGCCCCGCAGTCCGGTCCGCGGGGCCCGGGAATTCCGGGGAGACCGCGCGGCGGCGCACGCACCGCGATTCCCCGGAATTCCGCCCGCCGGACCCACCGCGGCGCCGGATGCGTCTCCGGCACATCCGGCGTTCCGTACCCTTTCCGTTTCCCCGGAGAACGGTGCGCTTTCCACCGCTGTCGCCACACCGGAAAGCGCACGGCCGGAGCCATTCGGCGGCACGTTCCGCCACCCACCGCCGAATGGCTCCGGATTCCCCTCTTCTTTCCGGTCCGAAGAACCCGGGAAAGCGGGGAAAGTGAGAAAGGGAGAACGGAAGAACCCCGCCCGGCGCCCCGGGAAATACGGCGCGCCGTGGCCACCGCACGTCGCCCCGATGAGACCCGCCCGTAGGCCCCCGGGCCCGTAAGGAGGTAACCGGTGAAAGTCCTGCACCTCGTCACCGGACTGGAGGTGGGCGGCGCCGAGCAGCAGCTGCGGCTGATGCTGCGCCGGCTGCCGTACCGCTGCGACGTCGTCAGCCTGAGCGGCGACGGCCCGGTCGGCGACGGCATCCGCGCCGACGGCGGGTCCGTCGTCCCCCTGGGCGGGCCGCCCACCCTGTCCCGTCTCGTCCGGCTGATCCGGCGAGGCGGCTACGACGTGGTCCACACCCACCGCTACCGCGCCTGCGTCACGGGCCGGATCGCCGCCCGGCTGGCCGGTGTCCGGGGCGTCGTCGCCACCGCCCACACCCTGGGCGCGACGGAGATCGACGGCCGTCCGCTGACCCGCCGCGTCCGTGCCCGCTACCGGCGCACCGAACGGCTGGGCACGGCGACGGTGGCCGTCTCGGAAGCCGTCGCCGTCCGGCTGCGGCGCCTGGGTGTCCCCGGGGAGCGCATCGAGACGGTCACCCCGGGGGTCGACGCGGACGCCTTCCGGTACGACCCGGCCGCCCGCGCGGCGGTCCGCGCCCGGCTGGGGCTGGCGGCGGACGCGTTCGTGATCGGGGGCGCCGGGCGGCTGGTGCCCGGCAAGCGCTTCGACGTGCTGATCCGCGCGGTGGCGCAGGTGCCCGGCGCCCGGCTGGTGCTGGCCGGGGACGGGCCGGAACGGGCGGCGCTGCGGCGGGCCGCCGATCAGTTCGGGGTGGGCAACCGCGTCCTGTTGCCGGGCGCCTGGCACGGGGGCGGCGGCAAGGAGGGCGACCCCGGGCTGCCCGCGCTGTTCTCGGCGCTGGACCTCCTCGTCGCGCCCGCGCCCGCGCAGGCGTTCGGGACGGCCGTGGTGGAGGCGCTGGCTGCGGGGCTGCCCGTGGTGCACACCGGGTGCCCGGCCCTCGATGATCTGCCCGGGGAGCTGGCGCCCGGTGCCCGGCACACCGGCTCGCGGTCGCATCTGCTGGCCGCCGTGCTGCGCGAGGAGCGGCGCGCCGCACCGCGCCGGCTTCCCCCGCCGCCCGTCGTGGCGCACCACGGGGCGGACCGCGCCGCGCGGGCGCTGGCCGCGCTCCACGAGCGGGCCGCCGGGTTCCGGGCGGCCACGGCGGGCGCCGGGGTCCCGCAGCCCGCCGCGCCCCCGGAAACAGCCGCTTCGGACCCGTCGCTGACGGGCTGACGCACCGGCCACCGCACACCGGCACCGCGGCCCGTACGGCGCCGCTCGGACGAGAACCGCACGACGAGAAGGAGCAGGGATCTTCCATGGACGACCTCGTGGTGGTGGGCGCCGGCCCCTACGGACTCTCGATCGCCGCGCACGCGGCGGCCGCCGGGCTGCGCCCGCGGATCCTGGGCCGGCCGATGGCCGCGTGGCGGGACCACATGCCCGGCGGCATGTACCTCACCTCCGCGCCCTGGTCGTCGGACCTCTCCGACCCGGCGGGCACGTACACCCTGGCGGCGTACTGCGGGCAGGCGGGCATTCCGGTGCGGCAGGGCGTGCCGCTGCCGGGCACCGTGTTCACCGCGTACGGCCGGTGGTTCGGCGAGCGGGCGGTGCCGCAGGAGGTGGAGGAGCGTGCGGTCACCGCGGTGCGGCCGGACGGCGGCGGCTTCCTGGTGGAGACCGCGGACGGGGCGTGGATCCGGGCCCGTACGGTCGCGCTGGCCGTGGGCGCGGTGCCGTTCGCGCGGCGCCCGGAGCCGCTGTACGGGCTGCCCGCCGCGCTCGCCTCGCACAGCAGCGACCACCGCGATCTGTCCGGGTTCGCCGGGCGGGACGTGACCGTCGTCGGCTGTGGCCAGTCGGCGCTGGAGACGGCGGTGCTGCTGGCCGAACTGGGCGCGCGGGCCCGGGTCGTGGCGCGGGCCGGGCGGATCCACTGGGAGGCCGCACCACCGCCGCTGGGCCGTCCGTTCCCGGCCGCGCTGCGCGCCCCGCACAGCGGTCTGGGCGCCGGGTGGGCGCCCTGGCTGCGGGCCGAGCTGCCCTGGGCGGTGCGGTGGCTGCCGGTGGCGGCCCGGGGACGGGGCGCGGACCGGCCGCCGCGACCGGCCGGGGCCTGGTGGCTGCGGGACCGTTTCGAGACCGCCGTCCCGGTGCTGACCGGCCACCGGGTGCGCGCCGCGGTCTCCGGGGACGGCGCGGTACGCCTCGAACTGGCCGCCGCCGACGGCCGGTCCACGGTGGTGGAGACCGAGCATGTGATCGCGGCGACCGGGTTCGTCCCGGACCTGCGGCGGCTGCGGCTGCTCGACGCAAGGGTGCGCGAGGGGCTGCGGACCGTACGGCCCGGCCGGGCGCCCGAGCTGAGCGGACTCTTCGAATCGTCGTGGCCGGGGCTGTTCTTCGCGGGCCCGCTGGCCGCGGCGTCGTTCGGCCCGGCGATGCGCTCCGTCTACGGCACGGCGTTCACCGCCGGGCGGCTGCTGCGCGGGGTGCGGCGGCGGCTGGGCCGGGGCCCGGGCGGGCTCGTCATCCCCCATCCGGCGCCGGGCCGCGCCGCGCCCGCCGCGCCGCCCCTGGAGCGGACGCCGTGCGGCGCGGCGTACGCCGATGAGGCGGCGCAGCCCGCCGGTTAGACGGCGCACGCCCCACTCCGCGGGGCCCCGCCCCCCCCCCCCCCCCCCGGGGGGCCCCCGGGGCGGGGGGCGGGCCGGCCGGGCGGGCGGGGCCGGCGGGGGGGGGCGCCCGGGGGGGGGGGGGCGC
>NZ_JBHYGX010000017.1:0-28786 GCF_042739975.1 Streptomyces sp. NPDC059080 | reverse complement strand
ACCCATATTATGGTATGTGTGGGGGGCTGTTTTTTTTTAAAACCCCCCCCCCCCCCACCCCGCCCCCCCCGGCCCCCCCCCGCAACCCCGGGCGCCCCGGGCCCGCTTCGTACGTCCTGACCGAGCGTCAGCGGCAGCGGTCGACGGCCTCGATGGTGCGGGCCGCCTCGCCCAGGGCGGCCCGCAGCACGACCGGGTCGGTGGCGTCGCCGTACGCACCCTCGGGCGGCACCAGCCAGCCGGTCCCGGTCACCGGCGGCTCCGGCGCGCCGCGCCCGGCAGCCGTGGCGGACCCGCGGCCGAACGTCCGGGTGCAGGCGCTGCCGGGCAGGTCCCAGCGTTCGGCGGTCCCGGCGGGCACCAGGAAGCCGAGGGTGTGGCAGGGGGCGTCGTGCAGGACCGGGCCGACGCCGTCGCGGAGCCGCAGGATGTCGACGGCTTCGAGTCCCTGCCGGGCAGGCACCGTGACGAGGTCGCAGAACGGGGCAGGAACGGGCGGTGCGCCCGTCCCGGCGCACCTCGTGCCACCCTCACCCACACCGGACTTCCGCACGGAAAACCCCTCCTCCTGCACCGCTGCGTATCGACACCGTGTCCAACGGCGTGCCCCGTCAACAGCCACGGCGCCGGACCGCTGCAAAGGATGGCAGTTCATGGCGGATCGTGGGTGAGATATCCGGTTTGTAGCCATACCCTCCGTATCGGCGCCATCACAGCCGGTACGGTCGTCCCGCCGCTCCGCCAGGAAGCGGCATCGCCGGAAAGAGGGCACGGAGAGGGCACAGAGAGGTCCGCCATGGCGTCGCCAGCTGCGCATTCAGTGTCGTCCCGCACCGTCCCCGCCCGTCCGAACACCGCCTTCCGGCAGCTGCGCGGCAAGCTGTCACCGGGCGAGTTCGCGGCGGCGGTCCGACGGTCCGCCCGTGAAATCGGCGAGCAGGTCTCGTGCGACGCCCGCTATGTGGGCCGCGTCGAGTCCGGGGAGATCCGCTGCCCGAACTACGCCTACGAGCGCGTGTTCCGGCACATGTTCCCGGGGCTGTCGCTGTCCGGCATGGGCTTCGTGCCGCGCGAGGCGGTACGCGGACGGGGGGCGCGTACGGCGACGGTCAGCGCCCCGCCCCTGGCACCCGAACCCGACCACCGCGATACCTGTATCCAGAGCTGCGAGGAGAGCGACGTGCTGCGTCGCGCGTTCATCACCGGCGGCCCGGCGGCCGCCCTGGGCATCGCCGCCCCACCCGCCTTCACCGTCCCCGCGCCCCGGCCGTCGCCCGGCGGCCGTCCCGGCGCCGCCGAGGCCGACGCCGTCGAGGACGCGGTCCGGCGGATCCGGCTGCTCGACGACCGGCACGGGGCGGACGACATCTACCACCGCGCAATGGCCCCGCTGCACTCCGCGTACGCCCTGCTGGACGCGGGCCCGGAGCGGCGCTCGGTCGCCGACCGGCTGCACTGCGGCGCCGGTGAACTGGCCCTGTCCGTCGGCTGGCTGGCGCACGACTCGGGCCGCTTCGGGGACGCCCGCTCGCACTACGCCGAGGCGCTGGCCACCGCCCGGGTCTGCGGCGACGCGGCGCTGGAGGCGCACGCGTTCTGCAACACCGCCTTCCTCGCCCGGGACGCCGGGCGCCCGCGCGAGGCGGTCCGCGCGGCGCAGGCCGCCCAGCGGGCCGCGCGGCGCCTCGCCTCGCCCCGGCTCCAGTCGCTGCTGGCGCTGCGGGAGGCGGGTGGTCTGGCGCTGCTCACCGACCGCTCCGGCTGCGAGCGCGCGCTCGCCCGGGCCCGGCGGTTCTTCGGGAGCGGGCCCACCGACCACGACCCCGAGTGGATGAGCTTCTACGGCGAGGCGGAGCTGGAGGGCCTGGAGGCGCAGTGCTGGGCGGCGCTGGGCGACGGGGGGCGCGCGGTGGCGCACGCGCGCCGTGCGGTGGCGCTCCAGAAGCCGCACTTCACCCGGAACATCGCGCTGTTCACGACGGAGTTGGCGGGCGATCTGGCGGCCGACGGCGCCCCCGAGGAGGCGGGCGTCACCGGGAGCCGGGCGCTGCGGCTGCTCGGGCAGGTGAAGTCGTCCCGGATCCGCGCGATGCTCGACTCCACCGCCCGCGCGCTGCGGCCGCACCGCTCCGTCAAGGAGGTCGCCGCCTTCCTGGAGCGGCACGCGGCGCTCCCGGCGCCCCGCCAGGGCTGACGCACCCGGGGGGGGCAGGCGGGCCCCGACGCCCCGTACCGCGGTCAGCCCAGGTGGCCGGTGTCGTTCCAGCGCTCGATGGCGGGTTCGCCGTAGGCCCAGCCGAGGACCGACAGGGACGTCGGGTCGAGGCGGATGCGGGCGGCGAACGAGACGTCCAGGCCGAGCCAGCGGGCACCCAGGGAGCGCAGGATGTGGCCGTGCGCAAAGACCAGCACATCGCGGTCGGCCGCGCGCACCCAGTCGATGACGCGGTCGGCCCGCGCGGCGACCCCGGCGAGCGTCTCGCCCTCGGGGACCCCGTCGCGCCAGAGGAGCCAGCCGGGCCGCCGCTCCTTGATCTGTGCGGGCGTCAGGCCCTCGTACGCGCCGTAGTCGACCTCCATGAGGGCGTCCCACTCCTCGGCGCGGTCGCCGAACCCGGCGAGTTCGCAGGTCTCCTTGGCGCGCCGCAGCGGACTGGTGCGCACCTCGACGCCGGGCAGGCCGTCCCAGGGCGCGCGGTGCAGCCGCTCGCCCAGGAGCTTCGCGCCCGTGCGCCCCTCCTCCAGGAGCGGGATGTCCGTACGGCCGGTGTGCCTGCCGGAGAGGGACCACTCGGTCTGTCCGTGCCGGGCCAGGAAGATGCGCGCTGCCATGGGGGCCGTACCTCTCGCCGATCTCTCGGCTGTTCGTCGCAGGTGGTGCAGGTGGTGCAGGTGACGCCGCGGGCGCACCGCGGCGTCATCACCGTACGGGCGGGCGCGGGCGCGGCGCCGGGCCCGCGCGCCCCGCGGAATTCCATCATCGCGTACCGGGTCGTACGGGGCCGGGCCGCCCCGGGCACGGCAGCGCCCTCCTCCGGGTGGAGCGGCTCCTGCACCTCACCCCGGAACCGGCGCTGAACCGGCTGTTCACCGGGGTCCCGGTGGTCGGCGTCGCCGCCGCGTACGCGTATGCGGCGCTGCACGGGGCGGCGTGGCGGCGCCGGACCCGGCGGGGCCGCGCGGCCGCCGCTCGTCGCGCGAGGGCCGGGGGCGTTGTCGGTGCCGGATGCGAGACTTCGCCGGGTGAACGTTTTCCGCGACAGCCGACCCGCGGCGGCCGCTGCCCCGAGCGCACGGCCGACGCCGCCCCCGAGCCTGCGGCAGCGCCTCACCGAGCTGCGCGGGCCGGGCATACGCCCCCGCGCGCTCGACGCCCGGGCGCTCGCCGCGCTGGCAGCCAACCCGGGCTGCCGCCGCCGCGCGCTGCTGGACGGCGCGGGCGTCGACAAGGGCGCCCTGGCCCAGGCGCTCGGCTCCCCCGCGGGCCACGGCCAGTCCCGGTTCGCCCTCGCCCGGGGCAACAGCTTCGAGGCCCGCGTCAAGGCGGACGGCGGCGCCGAGCTGCTGCGGCTGCTGCACGCCCGGCTGCCGTCCGGCACCCCCGCGCCCGAGGAGGGCGAGGTCGCCGCGCCGGACCTGGCGGCGGCCGGTCCCGAGGGCCGGACCGCCCGGACGGCGCTGGCGCTGCGGGAGGCCACGGCCGCCGGTGGCTGGACGCTGCTGGACCACCCCTTGCTCGCCGTCGAGGTCGCCGGTTCGCCCGCCTATGTGGAGCCGGACGCGGTGGTGGTCCGCCCGGACGGCGTCTGGACGGTCGTGGAGATCAAGTCCTTCCCGATGATCGACGGCGCGGCGGACGCCGCCAAGGTGGGCGCGGCAGCCCGGCAGGCGGCCGTCTACGTCCACGCCCTGGAGGGCGTCGCCGCGCAGGTCACCACCCATGGGGAGCGCCCGGCCCGGGTCGGCGACCGGGTGCTGCTGGTGTGCCCGCAGGACTTCTCCAACCTCCCCACGGCCGCCGCCGTCGACATCCGTAAGCAGCTCGCCACCACCCGGCGGCAGCTGGCCCGCCTCACCCGGGTCGACGAGATCGCCGCAGCCCTGCCCCCGGACACCACCTTCGACCTGCACCTCGCCGACGACGGCCGGACGGCGACCCGCCCGGCGGACGAACTGGCCGCCGCCGTCGAGACGGTCGACGCGGCGTACGCCCCGGAGTGCCTGGCCGCCTGCGAGCTGGCGTTCCACTGCCGCGGCCGCTCCCGCGAGCGGGGCGCGGTGGAGACCCTGGGCCGCGGCGTACGCGGCGAACTGGGGTCGCTGCGCACCATCGACGAGGTGCTGGCGGCGGCAGCGGAGCGGACGGCGGACGCCGCCGCTCCCCCGGTGGACGCCCCGGGATGCGGCGCAGGACCGGAACACCCGGCCGCTCCGGAGCACGATCCGGAGGCCCCGGACCCCGCCGCCCCCGACGACACCGACCCCGCCCTCGCCGCGCTGCGCCGTGCCGCCCGGTTGCGCGCCGAGGCGCTGGCCGCCGCCGGGCCGCCCGTTCCCGTCCCCCGTACCGCCCCCGGAGCGGAGGATCCGGTATGTCGCTGATCGAGACGCTGGCGCGGATGGAGGCGGCGGCCGCCGGGGCGGCCCGCCCGCTCACCACCGTCCGCCACCGCCATCTGTCCGACCGCCCGCTGGTGTGCGTCCCGCTGACGACGGCGGGCGAGGCCGGTGCACCGCTGGGCGCCCTCGTCGGCACGGACCGCGAGCGGCCGCTGCTGCTGACGGTGGCGCAGCCCCGCGACCGCGATCTGCGCTTCGCGTTCCTCGCCGAGCTGGCCGACGCGGTCCTGCCGTACCTCGACGGCTTCGCCGACGCCGTCGGCCACGAGGAGCGCAAGGAGACCGACCCGGAGTCCGGCAAGAAGGTCACCGTCCAGGCCGAGCTGTGCGCCGACGCCCCGCAGCTGATCGTGCCGAGTACCGCGGGCGTCGCGTACATGCGGCTGCTGGGCCGCTCGACGCGGTTCCGGCGGACGGCCGAGCAGGACCCCGAGACGCCGTATCCCGCGCCGCCCCATGTGCCGCTGCTGGGCCGCTGGTTGACCCATCTCGGCGAGCGCGCCCGGGTGCCGGGTTCCTGCCTGTTGCCGTCCATGACGGAGCTGCTGACCCGCCATTGGGCGACGGGCCAGAGCGCCCTGGAGGACCAGCATCTGGGCGCCCTGCTCGCCTGGATCGACCCGCCCGAGGGCCTGTCGGGCCGGGCCGCCGCCGAGCGCGCGGAGTCGGCGCGCGGCGCGGCCGGCATGCTGCACTGCCCGCCCGCCGGCCCCGCCACCGACCCGGCGTTCGACAACGCCCTGCTCGCGCCCGCGATGGCACGGTACGACGCGGACGTGCCCGGCGCCGCGGAGGAGCTGCGCGAGCTGATCGGCGGCCAGCTGCGGCCCGCCTGGGACGCGGTCTGGCGCGGGTACGACCTGCTGCGCGCGCTGCCGCCCGGTGACCACGTCGCCGACCGCTGGAAACGCGACCGCTGGTCGTACACCGCCCACCGCGACCGGGTGCGCGCGGGCGAGCCGCCGCAGCCCAAGCGGGACGACGCGGTCACCGCCGCCCGCAAGCTCGCCTCCCGGGAGACGGCGCAGGCCCAGCTGGACGCCCAGGAGGCGCTGGACGATCCGCTGGTGATGGCGGGGCGGCGGCTGGCCGGGGAGGCGTTCGCCGGGGAGGTCACCGCCGTCGAGGAGGCGTTCTCCGCGGGCCCGCGCCCGATGCCGCGGCCCCTGGTGACGCTGCGCACCGCCGACACCCCGCTGCTCACCGACGGCGCCCGGCTGCACCGCCCGCTACCCGACGGCAAGGCGCAGAGCGCCGTGTTCGTGGCGTACGAGGACGGGGCGGCGGGCAGCCTGACGGTGCGGCTCACCGGCGGCATGGGGCGCGGCAAGGTGCCCGCGCCCGGTTCGGTGCCCGAGCCCGGTGAAACGGTGTGCTGGACGCTGTTCGAGCACGCCCCGCGCGGCGGCCCGCAGCTGCCGGAGCCCGAGGACACCCCGTGGACGCACGGCGGCCCGCCCGCCACCGGACCCGAGGGTGACGCCCCCGACCCGACGACCCCGGAGGACTTCCTGTGACCGGCGCCCCGTGGACGACGCGACAGGCCCCCGGGCCGGGCGGCGCGGAGCCGTTCGACCCGGGCGCGGCGGCCGCCGCCGCGACGGACGCGATCCTCCACGACACCCTGCACGGCACCCGTCCCGGCGTGGTCGTCGACTCCCCGCCGGGCGCAGGCAAGTCCACCCTCGTGGTCCGCGCGGCCCGGGAACTCGCCGCGGCCGGGCACCCGTTGATGATCGTCGCGCAGACCAACGCCCAGGTGGACGACCTGGTGCTGCGCCTCGCCGAGAAGGATCCGCAGCTGCCGGTCGGGCGGCTGCACGGCAGTGAGGCGGGCACCGTCGACCCGGCGCTCGCCACGCTGCCCGAGGTCCGCACCTCCGCGAAGATCGCCGACCTCGCCGGGATGGACATCGTCGTCTCCACCGCCGCGAAGTGGGCCCACACCAAGGTCGAGGAGGGCTGGCGGCACGCGATCGTCGACGAGGCGTACCAGATGCGCTCCGACGCGCTGCTGGCCGTCGCCGGGCTCTTCGAGCGGGCGCTGTTCGTCGGCGACCCGGGACAGCTGGACCCGTTCAGCGTGGTCGGCGCCGAGCAGTGGGCCGGTCTGGCGTACGACCCGTCGTCGAGCGCCGTCGCCACACTCCTGGCGCACAACCCCGACCTGCCGCAGCACCGCCTGCCGGTCTCCTGGCGGCTGCCCGCGTCGGCGGCGCCGCTGGTGTCCGACGCGTTCTACCCGTTCGCCCGTTTCCGCAGCGGCACCGGCCCCGGCGACCGGAGCCTGGCGTTCGGGGTTCCGGGCGACGGCTCGGGCGTCGACCGCGTCCTCGATGAGGCCGCGGTGTCCGGCTGGGGCCTGCTGGAGCTGCCCGCCCGGCACACCCCGCGGACGGACCCGGAGGCGGTACGGGCGGTGGCCCTGGTGGTGCGGCGGCTGCTGGACCGCGGCGCGGCCGCCACCAGCGAGCGCGGTCCGGATCCAGAGCCGGTGACGGCCGCCCGGGTCGCGGTCGGCACCGCGCACCGCGATCAGGCCGCCGCGGTGCGCGCGGCCCTCTCCGAGCTGGGGGTGAGCGGCGTCGTGGTGGACACCGCCAACCGCCTCCAGGGCCGCGAGTACGACGTCACGGTGGTGCTCCACCCGCTCTCCGGGCGCCCCGACGCCACCGCGTTCCACCTGGAGACGGGCCGCCTGTGCGTGCTCGCCTCCCGCCACCGCCACGCCTGCATCGTGGTCTGCCGGGCGGGCGTGGCCGAGCTGCTGGACGAGCACCCGTCGACGGAGCCGGTGCAGCTCGGCGTCACGGTGAAGTTCCCGGACGGCTGGGAGGCCCACCACGCCGTACTGTCCCGGCTCGCGGAGCACCGGGTGGGGTGGCGGGCGTGACGACGCCACGCGCGCCGGGCGGGACCTCGTACGCAAGGGGCCTGCCCCCTTGCGCGGCGCGGGACAATGGAATGCGGCACTCGACCCTGGAGGTACGTTCATGTCCGAGCCGCGACCGGCTCCCGACCCGCGCGGTGCGGCGCACCGGCGCATGCGGCCCGCGCCGCTGCTCTTCGAACCGCCCGAGGCCACGGCGGACCCGGAGCACTTCTTCGACCTGGAGTCGATAGCGGACCCGCGCGAGCTGCTGGGCCGCTCCACGGAGCTGGCGCTCGCCTTCCGCGCCGCCGCCGACCGGGCGACGGAGTTCCAGGCGCTGGCCGCCGCGCAGCTCGCCGACCCCAAGCGGTTCGACCGCCTTACGCCGGCGGCGCTCGCCGAGCGCGCGGAGTGGACGGAGGACTACGCCCGCAAGATGGTCGAGTTCGGCCGGAGCCTGATGCACGACGGCGCCGCCCGCCCCGACGGCGGGGACTGACGGCACGGCCGCGGGCCGGGCCCACCGGGGAGGACCGGTGCCGGGCCCGGCACCGACGCGGCACCCGTGAGGGCTGCGAGGGCCGGTCGGCCGCCCCGTACGGGCCACCCGTACGCCCCCGGGAGCGCCCCGGAAGCCCGTCCGGCGGGGCCCGCCCATGAGCCCAGGGCATATGCGCGAGGGGAAGATACTCCCTACCGACCCGTAGTGTCCCGGTTTCGGAAATCCGCCGCGGGGGCGCCCCGTCCGTCGGTAGACCTGTCCCATGAGCGACTGGCAGTCCGACACCTCCCCCGCCCCGGCGTCCCCGGGTTTCCCCACCGCCTCGTACGTCACCCTCGCCGGCGCCGACTGGCTGGCCTCCGCCAGCGCGCGTCCGGGGGCCGTGCGCTCCCTGTGGGCGCAGCGGCCCGCCGCGCCGAGCGTGCTGCCGTGCGGCACCGCCTTCGACGTGATCAACGCGCCCGCGCTCTTCGGCCGCCGGATGGTCGACCGGCTCTGGTCGGACGGCCCCGGCTCCGGCCCCGTCGCCGCCCACCAGGGCCGGATCCTGCTCTTCGCCGCGCCCGGCACCGCGCAGCGGCTGCCCGCACTGCTGGAGTGGGAGGAGTGGGCGGCCGCCGTCCCGCCGCTGCTGTGCCACGGCAGCGGGGACGCGGTGACCGTCCCGCCGCTGCACCCGTGCGCCGGCCCGGCGGACCGCTCCGCGCCACCCGCCACCCGGTGGCTGGTGGCCCCCGACGTCCGCTCCCCCTGGCTGCCGGGGCCGGACGTCCTGCTGTGGTCCTGTGTGCGCGCCGCCCGCACGGACACCGGCGCCGGATACGCCATCGGCCCGGAGCGCCCGGTCCGCGCCGCCTCCGGCCGGGCCCCGGAGTACGCCGCCACCGCGCTGACCTCCCGCTGAGCGTCCGGCCGCCGGGTATCCGATTTTTGCCCTCCCCCTTCCGGGTGCTAAGGTCTTCCACGTCAGCAGGCGCCGCTAGCTCAGTTGGTTAGAGCAGCTGACTCTTAATCAGCGGGTCCGGGGTTCGAGTCCCTGGCGGCGCACAGACAGACAAGGCCCTCACTTCGGTGGGGGCCTTCGTCGTATGCCCGTGGGGCGGGTCAGGCGTGAGTGATCCGGACCGTCCAGTCGCCCGAGGGCGCGCGCCCCTCGACCTCCACCCGTACGCCGTCGGCGGCGTCGCGCAGGCTCTCGCCCACGCCGAGCGGGGCGTCGGCGAGCGGCGGGTGGACGGAGGTGCCGTTGCAGGCGGAGGTGCCCGGGTGGCCATCGAGGACCTGGACGGGGCCCGAGCCGGAGGCGGTGGCGGAGCGGACGCGGTAGACGAGGATGCCCTCGCGGCAGACCGTCCGGTCGTTGCCGCTGGCGTCGCGCGCCTCGATGGCGAGGGCGGTGTCCCGTCCGGTGCGGACCACCAGGAGCCGGGAGCGGTGCTCGTCACCGGGCTCCATGGGGGCGGACAGCGGGCGCAGGGTGTGCCAGCCGGTGCCGGCGAGTCCGGCGCAGTCGACCTGATTG
The DNA here is from genome assembly GCF_042739975.1 of Streptomyces sp. NPDC059080. NCBI lineage: Bacteria > Bacillati > Actinomycetota > Actinomycetes > Kitasatosporales > Streptomycetaceae > Streptomyces > Streptomyces sp. NPDC059080. Next base: position 19,270 of record NZ_JBHYGX010000017.1, on the reverse strand, counting down.
TCGGTCAGCCAGCCGAGCTTCCACCGGTGCCAGCCGAACGGGTCGGGTGCCAGGCCGAACTGGCTGCCCATGAGGTCCCAGTCGCCGACATAGGTGTCCCAGTCGCCCTTGCCGCCCTCGGGGCGGTGGTAGAGGTCCGGCAGGTCGAAGACGTGGCTGGTCTCGTGGGCGAGGACGTTGCGGTCCGGCGGGTTCTGCTCGAAGACGGTGACGAAGCGCCGCAGGTCGGTGTGGTCGGCGCGCATCGGCTGGTCGAGGTTGACGACCTTGGTGGCGTCCGAGTCGACGCCGGGGGCGTCCGGGTCGGCGACGAAGTAGACGATGTCGTAGCGGCTGTAGTCGATGGTGGGGTCGGCGGCGGCGACCGCGTCGCGGAGGTAGGACGCCCGGCTGTCGGCCGCCCAGTCGCGCCGTATCCCGTAGTCGGTGGAGCGGTGCGGCATCCGTACCCACTTCTGGTGGATGTGCGGGCGGAGCCGGAACTTGCCGTACGAGGCGCGGTCGAAGAAACGGGAGGTGGCCGGGAAGTAGTTCCGGGCGAGTTCGCCCGCTCCGGCGACGGGGGTGGAGTCGGGGAAGGAGAGGAAGATCATCACCGCGTCGAGCGTGCCGCGCGGGCGGGGGTAGGCGGTGTTCCAGGTGTCCAGCCCCTCGGAGTGATGGGCGTCGGTGCGGCCGAGGGCGCACGAGAGGGTGGCTTCCGAGGCGGTGGCGGGACCGGCGACGATCGAGGTCGCTATGAGTGCGGTCAGCGAGGTGGCGACCGCCACGACGCGCCGCAGCCGCCGGGGTTCGGCCCTGACGGGCGTCTGGGGGCGCACCACATCGACCTCCGGGGACGGGATTCGGACACCCCACCCACCCTGTGATGATTTAACGCTATTCGTCCTGTTTCCGCGGCCAGAAGAGTGAGCGGCGCCCCACCGCTACTCCGTCACGGAACGTCACACGTGGCCATCGCGGCAATTCAGGCGAACTCCGATGAACACAGCCGGGCAGAAATGGCTGAACTTCCGTCACCCGTGCCGATGATCACGGCGATGTCGCTGGCTCGCCCGCCGCGGCAGCCTCTATGATCGCCACACTTTCCAGCGCGGATTCCCCCCTCCGTCACGAGACCAGCGCCATGCGGGAGCGAGCAGTGAGCGGACACCCCGACAGGCCGGGCCGCACGCCCGGAGTGACGCTTCCCTCCGTGACGGAGCGTAAGGGTACGACCAACGAATCCGGTGTACGGGCCGAACGGCAGGGCACGGCGGGCCGCCTCCCGGCGCTCGCTCACGAGAGCCCGGCCACGGCGTTCGGCGACTACCGCGCCGCGTTCCACTCCGCCCGGCTGCCGATGGCCCTGCTGGACGGCGACGGCCTGATCATCGCGGCGAATCCCGCCTTCGGCGAACTGCTCGGCACCGACCCCGGGCGGCTCACCTCGGCCGCCGCCGCGGACCTCGCCGACCTCGGCTCCGACCCCCGGCTGTGGACCGCCTACCGCGAGGTGCTGTGCGGCCGCAGCGACCGGCTGCGCTGCACCCGCCGCCTCAAGCACCCGGCGGGCCAGACCCTCTGGGTGGAGGTCGGCGTCGAACCGCTGCCGGACGGCGAACGGTTCCTGCTGACCGTCGCCGACAGCAGCGACCGTCACGACCTGCTCGCCCGGGTGCGGCATCTGCAGATGCACGACCCGGTGACCCGGCTGCCCAACCGCGCGCTCTTCTTCGAGCGGTTGTCGTCGGCGCTGGAGGCCGCGTCGTTCGAGCCGTCGGGGACGGGCCGCATCGGCCTGTGCTACCTGGACCTCGACGGTTTCAAGGCCGTCAACGACACGCTCGGGCACCGCGTCGGCGACCGGCTGCTGAGCGCGGTGGCGCAGCGCCTGAGCCGCTGCGCGGAGCGCACCGGCGGGCGGGGCGGCGACGCCTCCCGCGGCCATCTGGTGGCCCGGCTCGGCGGTGACGAGTTCGCGCTGCTGGTGGAGAACTCCACGGGCACCGATCAGGTGGCGGAGCTGGCGCAGTGCGCGCTGGACGCCCTTCAGCAGCCGTTCGACCTGGCCGGGCAGCGACTGTCGGTGTCGGCCAGCATCGGCGTGGTCGAGCGGACCGCGGCGGGGACGACGGCCACGGGCCTGATGCAGGCGGCGGACACCACGCTGTACTGGGCCAAGGAGGACGGCAAGGCACGCTGGACGCTCTTCGACCCCGAGCGCAACGCGCACCGGATGACCCGCCAAGCGCTGTCCAGCACGCTCCGTCCGGCCGTGGACCGCGGCGAGTTCACGCTGGAGTACCAGCCACTGGTGGGGCTGGGCGACGGGCGGGCCGAGGGCGTGGAGGCGCTGGTCCGCTGGCGTCATCCGCAGTTCGGCACGCTGGCGCCGAATCGGTTCATCGCCCTGGCCGAGGAGAACGGCTCGATCGTCGAACTGGGTCGCTGGGTGCTGGAGACCGCCTGCCGTCAGGCCCGCGCCTGGCAGCTGGAGCGGCCCGCGACACGGCCGCTGTTCGTCAGCGTCAATGTGGCCGTGCGTCAGGTGTGGGACTCCGACCTCGTCGCGGATGTGGCCGGGATCCTCGCGGCGACGGAGCTGCCGCCGGAGCTGCTGCAGCTGGAGCTGACAGAGTCGGCGGTGATGGGGTCGGCCGGGCGGCCGCTCCAGGCGCTTCAGGCACTGAGTGACATGGGCGTGCGGATCGCCATCGACGATTTCGGCACCGGCTACTCCAACCTCGCCTACCTCAGCCGGCTGCCGGTCTCCGTCCTGAAGCTCGACGGCACGTTCGTCAGCGGTTTTCGGTCACAGGAGCATCCGAATCCGGCCGATGAAACGATCGTGGAGGCGCTGGTCGCGCTGGCGCACCGGCTCGGGCTGACGGTCACCGCGGAGTGCGTGGAGAGCGCCGAGCAGGCGGCGCGGCTGCGGCGGATCGGCTGCGACACCGGCCAGGGCTGGCTCTACGCCCGGCCGCTGTCCCCGGAACGGATCACCGCCCTGCTCGACGCGGACGGCCGCACCGACGACTTCTGACCGCGCCCCCGTGCCCCCGCGCCGGCTGGACGCGGGGACACGGCGAGGCCGGGTGGCGGCGGGTCCGTACGGCGGGCGGCCCTTACGGCGGGCGGCCCGGTCGGTGCGGCGGGCGGCCCTTACGGCGTGCCCTCGTACGGCGACGGCCCCGGATCAGTCGCGCGGCAGCCCGTACGCGTCGGCTATCAGCTCGTAGGAGCGCAGTCGGGTGGCACCGCCGTGGGCGTTGGCGGTGAGCATCAGTTCGTCGGCGCCGGTGCGCTTGGCCAGGTCGTCGAGGCCCTGACGGACGGCGTCGGGGGTGCCGTGGACGATGTCGGCGAGCCAGTTGTCGACGAACTCCCGCTCGCGGGCGCTGTACGGGTACGCCGCGGCCTCCTCGGGGCTCGGCACCAGGCCGGGGGTGCCGGTGCGGAGGCGGAGCATGGCGAGCGCGCCGGTCATCACCTGGCGGCGGGCCTCCCGTTCGTCCTCCGCGGCGAACGCGGCGACGCCGATCAGGGCGTACGGCTCGGAGAGCACCTCGGAGGGGCGGAAGGACGCGCGGTAGAGGTCGAGGGCGGGCACGGTGTTGGCGGCCGAGAAGTGGTGGGCGAAGGCGAACGGCAGGCCCAGGGACCCGGCCAGCCGGGCGCTGAAGCCGGAGGAGCCGAGGAGCCACAACGGCGGGCGGTGCGGGGACTGCACCCCGCCGGGCGAGGTCGCCTGAACGGGCCCGGGGACCGCGTGGATACGGGCGTACGGGTGGCCGTCGGGAAACGTGCCGTCCAGGAAGCGGGTCAATTCGGCGAGCTGCTGCGGAAAATCTTCCCCACGGTCTCGGCTTCGCTCGACCAGGGGAGACCCCATTGCGCCCTCATGGAGCCGCTCCGTGCGGCGCAGGGCCGCGGCGGTGGCGCCGTCGGTGCCCGGGGCGCGGCCCAGGCCGAGGTCGACGCGGCCGGGGGCCATCGCCTCCAGGGTGCCGAACTGCTCGGCGATGACCAGCGGCGCGTGGTTGGGCAGCATCACGCCGCCGGAGCCGAGGCGGATGCGGTCGGTGTGCGCGGCGAGATGGGCGAGAAGGACGGCCGGGGAGGACGAGGCGACGCCGGGCATGGAGTGATGTTCGGCGACCCAGTAGCGGTGGAAGCCGCGGCGCTCGGCGATGCGGGCGAGGTCGGCGGCGGTGCGGACGGCATCCGTCGCGGAGCTGCCCGTGCCGACCGTCACGAGGTCGAGCACGGACAGGGGGACGGGCGCGTCGCCCCGGGCGGTACCGCGGATCTCATCGCGCTGCTGCTGGTCGTTGTGGCCGCTCACGGGCGGGTCCTCCTCGCTTCGCCGGTCTGCGGTCGGGACAACCGGAGATATTCTCCGGTTATTCCCGGATCCGGTTCACCCGTTCCCGTGAATCCGCCCCCGGATGACGTGCCGGTGCCCCCGGCCCAAGGGCGGGGGCACCGGCACCGGGAGCGGCCGTTTCCTCACCCCTCCCGGTGGGCGGCGGCGGTGAAGAGCGTGCCCAGGGCGGGGCGCACGACGGTGCGGCCCACCAGGCGCAGGCCCTCCCAGACCGTCACCTGATTGGCGGTGAGGACCGGCTTGCCCAGCTCGGTTTCGAGGTCCGCCAGATACGCCGCGGTGTGCAGGGCGGTGTCCGGCAGCAGGACCGCCTCGGCGTCGGGGTGGTCGCCCGCCCGGGCCATGGCCAGCACCTCGTCGCGGCCCCAGGTGCCGACCTCGGCGGCGGTGATGACGCCGCTGCCACGGGTGGCGACGACTTCCGTGCCGGACGCCTTGAGGAAGGCCCGGAACAGCTCCGCGACGTCGGTGGGGTAGGTCGCGGCGACCGCGACGCGGCGCAGGCCGAGCGCCCGGACCGCGCCCGTGAACGCGAAGGACGTACTGGACGCCGGGAGCCCGGCGGTGACGGACAGTTCCCGGGCCTGCTCCTGGGCGCCCTCCCAGCCGAAGACGAAGCTGGCGCTCGTACAGGCCCATACGACGGCCTCGGCGCCCAGGGCGCGCAGTTCGCCGACGCCGGCGGCGAGCCGTGCCGCCGACCCCATCTCCAGCAGTGCGTCCACCCGGTGGGCGTCCTCGCCGATGTCGGTGTGGACCAGGGGCAGGGCGATGCCCTCGCCCAGGAGGGCGGCGAGGCGCGGATAGTCGTCCTCGGCGGAGTGGCCGGGGTAGAGGAAGCCGACCGTGGTCATGCGGTTCTCCCTTGAGTGGGGGCTCGGGGCGGGGGACGGCGCGCCGCGACGGGGCGCGCGGGCGGGTCCGGACGGCGCGCGGGCCGTGGTCCGCGCGCCCGGGGGCTGCTCCGGGGTCAGTGGCGGGTGCCTCCCCGTCGGGTCCGTGCTTTTCGCGTGCGGCCCTCCGGGGGGTCGGCGCCCGGCGACGGTTCCCCGGGCGGGGCCGTGCGGGCAATCTCGGGCGGGGCGGCGGGGGCCAGCTCCGTCGGGGCGGCGGGGGCCAGCTCCGTCGGGGCGGCGGGATCCGGTTCCGGCGGGGCGTCCGGCCGGGTGCCGGGCACCTCCGGGGCGGGCGGGGCCGGCGGTGCGGGGGTCATCCCGGCGGGACCGGCGCGGGCCACCGGGTCCAGCAGCGCCTGGTACGGCCCGACCGCCCGGACGCCGATCGCCCGCAGCGCGGCCCACAGCGTGACCTGGTTGGCCGAGACCACCGGCATCCGCAGCTCCGCCTCCAGCTGCGGGATGGCGTCGTACGTCGGCAGGTTCGTACAGCTGATGAAGAGTGCGTCGGTGCCGTCGGCGACGGCGGTGCGGGCCATGGCGACGACATCGCGGTAGGGAACCTGCCAGATGTGCCGGGTCAGGCCGAGGTAGGCGCGCCCGGTGACCGTGATGCCCGCCTCGCCGAGAAACGCCTCCAGGGAGTCGGTGACCGACCGCGTGTACGGCGTGACCACGGCGATGTGCCAGGCGTCCAGCTCCCGCAGCGCCTCGATGAGCGCGCCCGAGGTGGTGAGGGAGGGGACCGCCCCCGCCTGGACCATCGCGGCCGTCATCGCCCGCTCGCCCGCGAGCCCGCCGACGAAGCTTCCGGACGCACAGGCGTAGGCGATGGCCTGTGGGGAGACCGCGCTCAGCGCCTCTACGGCGGCGCGCAGCGTTTCGTGTTCGCTGACCATACGGGCCAGGTCGAGGCTCACCTCGACGGGTACGAACGGGGTGCGGGTGAGGTGGAGGGACACATCGTCCGGTACCCAGCGCCACAGCTCGCGGTCGAGGGCGAAGTCGAACGGTGCGACGACGCCCAGGCCGAGCTGGGGCTGAGGGCCACCGAGAAAGGAGACGTCCATGTAAGCCCCTAGGAGATACGAAGGGCAGTGGCCAAAACGGTGGCCAAAGGGGGATGGAGAGCCGGTACGAGCCGGGACGTCGGAACAGTGCCGTTGTTGACACGGTAGATACGACTTCTTAGCGTGGTCAATCCTCACATCTCCGACATTTGTCGGCCTCGTGTCGCCTGTCACCTCCCCGGCCTTCTCCCGTTGCCCACCGGCCCGTCGCCGCCGTAGCCGCCGTAGCCTTCCCGTAGGGCTGCTCTCCCGCCTCCTCCGCCCCCGCCCGGTACACGTCTCAGAACGGTTCTGGCCCATGTCCGAAAGCACCGTCCTCGTCCTGGGTTCCGACCCGCCGCCGAAGCTGGACCGGCTCACCGGCCGGGCCCGGGTGGTGCACGCCGACGCGGCCACGCTCGCCGACCGGCTGCCCACCGCCGATGTGCTGCTGGCCTGGGACTTCACCTCCGACGCGATCCGCGACGCATGGCCGGCCCAGGGGCCGCGGCCCGGGTGGGTGCACACCGCGAGCGCCGGGGTGGACCGGCTGCTGTGCCCTGCGCTGGTCGCCGACGACACGCTGGTGACCAACGCCCGCGGCGTCTTCGAGCAGCCGATCGCGGAGTACGTCGCCGGGCTCGTCCTGGCCATGGCCAAGGATTTCCACGGGAGTTGGGAGTGGCAGCGGCAGCGGCGCTGGCGGCACCGCGACACCCGGCGGCTCGCCGGGACGCACGCCGTGGTGGTCGGCTCGGGCCCCATCGGCCGGGCCGTCGGCACCACCCTCAAGGCACTGGGTGTCAGCGTCGATCTGGTGGGCCGCCGGGAGCGCACCGGCGATCCGCAGTTCGGCACGGTGCGGGCGTCCGAGGCGCTGCGCCCGCTGCTGGGCGGCGCCGACTGGGTCGTCTGCGCGGCGCCGCTGACCGAGGCGACGCGCGGCCTGTTCGGCCCGGAGACGTTCGCCGCGATGCGTCCCGGGGCCCACTTCGTCAACGTCGGCCGGGGGCCGCTCGTTGACGAGGACGCGCTCGTCGAGGCGCTGCGCTCCGGGCATCTCGCGGCCGCCGCGCTCGATGTCTTCCAGCAGGAGCCGCTGCCGTCCGGCAGCCCGCTGTGGGACGCGCCGGGCCTGATCGTCTCGCCGCACATGAGCGGCGACACGCTGGGCTGGCGGGATGCGCTGGCCGAGCAGTTCGCGGACAACTTCGACCGCTGGGCGGCCGGTGAACCACTGGAGAACGTCGTCGACAAGCGGCTCGGCTACGTCCCGGTGCGCTGATCCGGGCCCGTCCGCTCCCCCGGCTCCCGGCCCCGCCGGACCGCCCGTCGCCATCCGCCCCCGCCCCGCCACGGGGCGGCAGCCCGACCGGAGGACGCCCCATGACAGCACCGAACCGGCTCGCCACGCTCTCGGCCCGGCAGCTCACCGACGGGTACGCCGCCGGTACGTTCTCACCCGTGGAGGCGGTCACCGCCGCGCTGGAACGGGCCGGTGCCGCACAGGAGCGGACCAACGCGTTCACCCTGATCGACGCCGAGGGGGCGATCGCCGGGGCCCGCGCGTCCGAGGAGCGCTGGCACGCCGGGCGTCCGGCCGGGCCCGTCGACGGAGTGCCGGTGACCGTCAAGGACCTGCTGCTCACCCGGGGAAGCCCGACCCTGCGGGGTTCGCTGACGCTCTCCCCCGACGGCGCGGCGTGGGAAGAGGACGCGCCGTCGGTGGCCCGGATGCGGGAGGCGGGCGCGGTCTTCCTCGGCAAGACCGCCACCCCGGAGTTCGGCTGGAAGGCCGTCACCGACAGCCCGCGCAACGGCGTGACGGGCAATCCGTACGACCCCGGCCGCACCTCCGGCGGCTCCAGCGGCGGCAGCGCGGCGGCGCTCGCGCTGGGCGCCGGGCCGCTGAGCCTGGGCACCGACGGCGGCGGGTCGGTCCGGATCCCCGCGTCGTTCTGCGGGGTCTTCGCGCTGAAGGGGACGTACGGGCGGGTCCCGCTGTACCCGGCGAGCCCGTTCGGGACGCTCTCGCACGTCGGGCCGATGACGCGGGACGTGGCGGACGCGGCGCTGATGATGGACGTGATCAGCGCGCCCGATCCGCGCGACTGGTCGCATCTGGGCCCCGTCACCGGCTCGTTCCGGACGGCCCTGGCGGAGCCGGTGGCCGGGCTGCGGGTGGCGTACAGCCCGGCGCTCGGCTGGGATGTGCCGGTCGCCCCGGACGTGGCGGCGGCGGTGCGCTCGGTGGTGGAGAAGCTGGCGTCGCTGGGCGCGTACGTCGAGGAGGCCGATCCGCCGATCGCGGACCCGGTGGAGGCGTTCCACGTGCTGTGGTTCAGCGGGGCGGCGCGGGTGGTGGAGCATCTGGACCCGGCCGGGCGGGAGCTGCTGGACCCGGGGCTCGCGGAGATCTGCGCCCTCGGCGCCCGGTACGGCGCGCTGGACTATCTGGCCGCCGTCGACACCCGGATGGCCCTCGGCACGGCGATGGGCCGCTTCCACACCACGTACGACCTGCTGGTGACGCCGACGCTGCCGGGCACGGCGTTCGCGGCGGGCGTCGAGGTGCCGCCCGGCTCCGGGTTCGACCGCTGGACGGGCTGGACGCCGTTCACCTACCCGTTCAACATGACGCAGCAGCCCGCCGCGACGGTCCCCTGCGGGCTGGACCGCGACGGACTGCCGATCGGCGTGCAGCTGATCGCGGCCCGCCACGCGGACGCCCTGGTCCTGCGTGCGGCGCATGCGCTGTACGAGGCGGGGGTGGCGGGGATTCCGACGGCTTGGGGGTGAGGGGGCGGGGCCGCCGGGCGAGGTGGGCGGCGGACGGGCCTGAGCGGCGCGGCCCGGGGCGCGACCCCGGACGGCACGCGGCCTCGGGCCCAGGCGGCGCACGGGCCATGCGGTGCGCGGGCCATGCGGTGCGCGGTCCCGGGCGCAGACGGCGCGCGGCCCAGGCGGCGCGCGGCCCAGGCCCGGGGCGCGCGGACCGCACCCGCACGCCCCCGCGCCGTCCCGCCCCTAGGCCCGGCGGAAGCTGAGGCTCTCGCCCACCGCGCCGGCCCGCCACAGGTCCTGGCAGGCGTCGGCCATCCGGTCCAGGCCCTCGACGACGGTGCCCCAGACGATGCCGGGGACCCAGCCCGCGTCGCCGTTGATGAGCAGGTTGTTGCGTTCGTAGAAGAGCGCGAGATCGACGACGGTGGAGCGGCCGTGGGCCTCGGACTCGGCGGCGTAGCCGTACGAAGAGGTGCCCAACTCGGTGCCGCTGAAGGTGAAGTAGCACAGGTCACCCGGGATCGGGGTGATCGTGGGGTTCTCCAGCGGGGGCTCCTGCGCGGCGAACGGCGCGATGAGGGTGTAGATCTCGTTGCGCGCGTACTTGGCGTGGTAGACGTCGCCGCCCAGGGGCAGCGCGTCCCAGACGGCGGCGCAGGTGAGCGGCGCGCGGTCGTCGAGCAGCCGGGCGGTGCAGTGGACGCCGCGCTTGTCCAGCGAGACGTCGAGGAAACGGTCGGCCATGGTGCCTCCTTCGGTCCGTGGGATCCCGGGGCGTGCACTGCCGGGCGGCGCGCCCCGGGGCGGTCCGCGACGCCGCGCCGCGGACCGGGCGGGCTCCGCGGGACCGCCCGGTGCCTGCCTATCCGCCACACCGCCCGGAATCCGGGAGGGCGGCGCCGGGCGAATCGGTGAATTCCGCGCGGCCTGCGGGAAATACGGGCCATCAGCGGCGGCGACGTACCCGGCCACACCGCCGCACACGATCCCCAATCGCTCGGACAGTTCCCGATGCGGCGTATCCGGCACTCTCACCGTAGGCGGTGATAACGGATGTACGCCACGCCCGAGCGGCAGTTCCATCAAGGGCCGGAAACAATCGGCATATGTTCGAACGGTACGGGTAGTCGCGCGCCCATGGCTCCACCACAGGGGAAAGATTCAGGCATCAGTGTCAGAGGGATGAGCCGCCGCTCGCTGTTGACAGGAGCGGCGGCTTTCGGTGCGGCAGGCGCGTTGACGGCGGCCACCGGGTGCGCCCGGGTCGATGTCACCGGCGCCACGGACGGGGGACATCTGCTCGATGATCTGCGGGAGCGCTCCACGGTGCGGATGGGGATCGCCGGTGAGGCGCCCTATGCGTACATCGACAGGAACGGCGAGCTGACGGGCGAGGCACCCGCCGTCGCCCGCACCATCTTCAAGAAACTGGGTGTCCGGAATTTCGAGCCCGTACCGGTCGAATTCGGCGCCCTGGTCCCGGGTCTGCATTCCTTCCAGTTCGACATGATCGTCGCCGGAATGTTCATCAACAAGGCCCGCTGCCAGGCGGTCCTCTTCTCCGATCCGGATTACGAGTCGAAGGACGGATTTCTCGTCCCGAAGGGGAATCCGAAGAAAATTCACTCCTATCGGGACATCGCCCGCGGCGGATTCCGGATGGGCACCGGCGTCGGCTACGCGGAGCTGGACTACGCGGTCGGCAACGGCGTGCACAAGAGCACCGTCCAGACGTACGGCGACACGATCGCCGGGATGGAGGCGCTGGAGGCGGGACGCATCGACTGCTTCGCGGGCACCGCGCTCGCGATGATCGAGGCGCTGAAGACCGGCCGTCACCCGCGGGTGGAGATGACCGAGCCGTTCACCCCGGAGGTGGACGGCACGCCACAGCGCGACGGCGGCGGCTACGGCTTCCGGATCGGCGAGACGAAGCTGCGCGACGCGTTCAACCGCGAGCTGCACGGCATGAAGCGGAGCGGTGAACTCCTGCGCCTGGTAAGGCCGTTCGGATTCACCGAGGAGTTCATGACCGATCTCACGACGAAGGAGCTGTGCAAACGGTGACCGGAGCACTGTGGGAACTCTTCTTCAAGGGCCTGTGGATCACCGTCCAGTTGATGGTCTACAGCGCCGCGCTGGCCGCCGCCGTCGCATTCGGCATCGGCATCACCCGCACCTCCCGCCTGCGCGTGGTGCGCTTCCTGTCGGGCGCGTACGTGGAGATCTTCCGCGGCACCTCGGCGCTGGTCCTGATGTTCTGGCTGTTCTTCGCCCTGCCGCTGCTGGGCTGGCAGCTGGCCGGGATGTGGGCCGGCACCCTCGCCCTCGGCCTGTCGTACGGCGCGTACGGCTCCGAGGTGGTGCGCGGCGCGCTGGGGGCGGTGGCGCCCGCGCAGCGGGAGGCGGCCATCGCGCTGAGCTTCACGCCCTGGCAGCGGATGCGGAAGGTCCTCCTGCCGCAGGCACTCCCCGAGATGATGCCGCCGTTCACCAACCTGCTGGTCGAGCTGCTCAAGGGCACCGCGCTGGCGTCACTGCTCTCCATCGGCGAGCTGACCTTCGAGGCGAAGCTCGCCCGGCTCTCCACCGGTGAGAGCGCCCAGGTCTACGGGATCATCCTCGTCCTCTACTTCGTCATCGCGTTCGTGGTGACCCGGATCATGCGGCTGGCGGAGCGGCGGGCCAAGGCGTCCGTCGGGCGGGCCCCGGAGACCTCCGGCGGCCTGTTCTCCCGCACACCTGCCGTCGCGGGCACCGCCGCACCGGCCGCCGGAGGTGGCACGCCGTGAACACCTGGTCATGGGGGTACGTCGGCGACATCCTGCCCGACCTGCTCAAGGGGCTCGGCGTCACCGTCGAGGCGACGCTGCTGGGGTCGCTGGTGTCGTTCGCGCTGGGTCTGGTCTGGGCGCTGGCGCTGCGGTCGCGGAGCCGCTGGGTGACCTGGCCCGTCGGCGCGGTCGTCGAATTCGTCCGCAACACCCCGCTGCTGGTGCAGCTCTTCTTCCTCTTCTTCGTGCTGCCGAGCTGGGGTCTCACCTTCTCCCCGCTGGTCACCGGCGTCATCGGCCTCGGGCTGCACTACTCGACGTACACCGCCGAGGTCTACCGCGCCGGCATCGACGGGGTGCCCGCCGGGCAGTGGGAGGCGGCCGTCGCGCTGAACCTGCCGCGGCGGCGCACCTGGACCGCGGTGATCCTGCCGCAGGCGCTGCGCCGGGTGGTCCCCGCGCTCGGCAACTACGTCATCGCGATGTTCAAGGACACGCCGATGCTGGCCGCCATCACCGTGGGCGACATGCTCTTCCAGGCGAACACCATCGGCGCGACCACCTTCGACTACATGGAGCCGATCACCGTCGTCGGCGTCCTGTTCCTCGTGATCTCGTACCCGACCTCTCTCCTCCTGCGAGCCCTGGAGCACCGCCTTGTCCGCTGACACGCACCTTCCGAAGGACGCCGACCGCCCCGCCGGCGGCACCGAGCTGATCCGCTTCGACCGCGTCACCAAGCGGTTCGGGTCCCACACCGTCCTGGACGCGCTGGACTTCACGGTCTCGGCGGGCAAGCACGTCACGCTGATCGGCCCGTCCGGCTCCGGCAAGACGACGATCCTGCGGCTGCTGATGACGCTGCTGACGCCGGACGAGGGCACCATCAAGGTCGGCGACGCCTGTCTCACCCACGAGGAGAAGGACGGCCGCCTGATACCCGCCGGTGAGAAGCACATCCGCGAGGTCCGCAAGAACATCGGCATGGTGTTCCAGCAGTTCAACCTCTTCCCCCACATGAAGGTGCTGCGCAACATCACCGAGGCGCCGGTGCACGTGCTGGGCCTGGGCAAGGACGAGGCGGAGGAGCGGGCCCGCGGGCTGCTCGGCCTGGTGGGGCTGACCGCGCACCTCGACAAGTACCCGACGCAGCTCTCCGGCGGCCAGCAGCAGCGGGTGGCCATCGCCCGCGCGCTGGCGATGCGGCCGCAGGTGCTACTGCTGGACGAGGTGACGTCCGCGCTCGACCCGGAACTGGTGGCCGGGGTGCTCGACGTCCTCCGGGACATCGCCCGCACCACGGACATCACGATGCTCTGTGTGACCCATGAGATGTCCTTCGCGCGGGACATCTCCGATGACGTGCTGATGTTCGATGCGGGCCGGGTCATCGAGTCCGGTGCACCGGAGAAGATCTTCAGCGACCCCGAGCACGAGCGGACCCGGGAGTTCCTCGGCGCGGTGCTGTGACGCCGATCCTGCCACTCAGAGGAGCCCGGCCCCGTTCCGGAGGCCGGGCTCCGGCGCGTCCGGCACCCGCCGCACGGCTGTGACCATGGCATATGCCGTCCCGCGGGCACCGTGCGGGCCGCGCGCGGAGCGTGGTTTTCGGTCAAGACCCTCTCCATCGGGGGTCGTTGGCCGCTATCGTGATAGAAGTCCCGCCGCCCGGGAACCGCCGGCGGCCCGCGCCGCTCGCGCCCGACGGCGGCGGATACGACGCAAGCGGTACCGACCTGCTAGGGGGCCACCGTGGCGCTGAAGCCCGATCCGACCGCGCCGTTCGCTTCGGTGCAGCACTCCCTGCGCGTACTCGAAGCGGTCTCCCGGCACAGCGGCGGCATGACCGATGTCGAGATCGCGCGCCACACCCAGCTGCCCGCCACCCATCTCGCGCAGATGCTGACGATGCTGCGGCGCGAGGGGTACATCGAGCAGGTGCCGGACGGCGCGTACGTCGTCGGCGAATCGCTACTGCTGCTCGGCACCGGCGGCGACCGCGATCAGGCGCTCCGCGACAAGCTCCAGATCACCCTCGACGACCTGCGGGATTCGGTGGGCGCGGCGGTCTACATCAGCCGGTACATCGACGGCGAGGTCAAGATCCTGCACTACGCGGACGGGCCGCTCGCCCCCAAGGTCAACGAGTGGGCCGAGTTCCGCCGCACCGCGCACGCCAGCGCGGTCGGCAAGTGCCTGCTGGCGCAGCTGGACCACGACGGACGCAAGGACCATCTGGCCCGGCACAAGACCGCCCGGCTCACCTCGCGGACGATCACCAACGAGAAGATCCTGCTGCACAAGCTCGACAGCCAGCCGCCGACGGTCCCGGTCCTCGATCTCCAGGAGTACGCCGTGGGCACGGTCTGCGCCGCGGTGCCGATCACGGCGGGTGCGGCGGTGGGCTGCCTGGCGCTGTCGATGCCGCTGGAGAACGCCCACCGGCTGCGGCAGGCGGCCGACGCGCTGAACCGGCGGGCCGCGCCGGTCCTGCTGTCGCTGGCGATCTGACCTGGGGCGGGGCGCCTCGGGGCCCGGTGGGCGGGGTGGTCGGGAGCACCCCGCGGAAGCAGGTAGTATTTCTTTTGTCAGCGCGCGCCGCTAGCTCAGTTGGTTAGAGCAGCTGACTCTTAATCAGCGGGTCCGGGGTTCGAGTCCCTGGCGGCGCACCTGTGAAGTGGGCGTCTCCGGTTTTCCGGAGGCGTCCATTTCGGCGTTACGGCACTTATGCACGCTCCCTGCACGTGCACGGTGGCCATTTCCGGTCCGGCGTACAGGGGGCGTACGGGGAGCGTGACCGGGGGCATCCCGCGCGGACACCCGGCCTCCGGCGGGGGCGCCCGGACCGCCACCCGTACGGGGATCCCGTACGGATCGGGGACGCGCGGGACGGGCGGGCTCCGGAGGCCGGGCGGTCGGGAAGCCGTGGCGGCGGGGGGGCGTCGTACGGCGCGGCGGCGCGCCGGGGCGATCAGGCCGCAGCGCTGAGGGGGACGGAGGCCGGGGCGGCGGCGGACTGGATCAGTGCGGTGTAGGTGCGGCGCAGGGCGATCAGGGACTCCTGGGCCTCTCGGTAGACGGCGGCGTCGGGGCCGCCGCGGTGGGCGAGGGTGCGGACCGGGGCGCAGTGCCGGTCCATGGCACTGAGCCAGGCGCGGTGATGGGCCGGGAGATGCCGGCGGAGCAGCTGGCGGCCGCCCTCCCCCATGCGGCGTCCGCCGATGCCGAGAACCGCGTCCGCCGCCTGGAGCACGGGCGGCTCCAGGGCGCCCTGCCCGGCGAGCGTCCCGATCACCTCGGACTGCCGGGCGGTGGCCGGGGCATCCGCCAGCTCGGCGGCCTCTTCGTGGAGTTGGGCGCGGAGCGCGTGCTGGATGCGGACCAGGCGGCGCAGTGCCGTGCGGGTGGAGGAGTCGTCGGGGGCGCGTCCGGCGAGGGTTTCGGCGAGGCGGAAGAGCCAGATGCCGTGCGCCTCCAGGCGGGTCACGGCGAGCATGAGCCGGTCGAGGCGGCAGAGCGGCTCGCCCTCCGGGGCCCAGCGCACGATCGGTACGAGCTGTTCGGTGCGGGCGAGTTGATCGATCGGCAGATGGCGGCGGGGTTTGCGCTCCGGGGCCCAGTTGTGCAGCGACAGCGCGGGCAGCGCCACGAACTGGTCGTGGTCGATGCGGTGCGCGATGGCGGACCACAGGTCGAGGAAGCCGGTGTCGGCGCACCGTCTGGCGGCCGGGGCCTGCGGGTCGAGCCCGGACCAGCCGCAGGCCACCGCGATCACGGCGATCCGCATCGCGGCGGCCTCCGCATTGCGCGGGGAGAGCCGCGACACCCGCTGCCGCAGCGCGGTCAGCTCACCGGCCCGGCCGGACCGTTCGACCGCGGCGACGGCGTCCGCGGCGCCCGGCGCGAGGGCCGCGGTCCGCGCCAGGGCGTCCAGCAGGGTCCAGGTCCCGATCATGCTGCGCACCGGTGGCCGCTCCGGCAGGAAGCCGTGCGCCCGCGGGTCGTGGGCGCCCGCGATACGGGCGTCGGCGTCGCCGGGCACGGCGCCCGCGGCCGTCCGGGGCTCGGGGCCGGAGCCCTGCCGGGGGACGGTCGCGGACCGGCCGGCGCGCTGCGCGGGCGGCACCGTCGGGCGGCGCCGCGCCGGGGCGGCCGTCTCCGGGGCTTCGGCGGTCGTGGTCCCGGTCGTCATCGTCGTCCTCACCGTCGTCACAGTCACCGTCGTCACAGTCATCGCCGTCTCAGCACTTCCCCGCCAGCAGCCGGGCCAGGTGGGCGTCCAGCTCCAGGTACCGGTCCTCTTCGCCGGGCGGCACGATCGCCGCCGTCTGCTCCAGCCAGGCGGTCAGTTCCGTGGCCCGCACCGACAGTTCGCAGACGCTGTCGTCGCTGAACAGCTCGATGTGCACCCGGCGCCGCCCGTCCGCCGCGACCTGCGGCCACACCCGTACGTCACCCTCGCCCTCCTCGCCGCGCACCCCGCCCAGCAGCAGTTCCCGGGCGAACACCCAGGTGGCGGCCGTCACGCCGCGGCTGATGAAGGCGACCTCGACCTCGTACGGGCGGTCACTGCGGTAGCTGAACCGGCCCGCCACCGGCACCTCGTCGTCCGGGCCGAGCAGCAGGGACATGTCGAGGGTGCGCTTGGCTGTCGACACCATGACGATCAACCTTTCCGAGGGAAGGACGGTCCCGGCGGACCCGGGCGGGGTGCGCGTCTTAGCAGACGTGAGGGGGCGTGACGGGGTTGCAAAAGGCAGGTAACGAGTGACGGAGACCATCGCGCCGGACGGCCGGTGGCAGTCGCTTCGGCGGGCGGTCCGGGGACACCGGTCCGCTACGGCGGCCGGGCCCGGCGGTGGGCAGGGTGCGGGCGCCGGTGGCCCCATCTGGCCTGTTCGCACCGTGCGTTGATGCCCCGTCATCGTGCCGCCTCCGTCCGTTCGCGCCTCGCCCTGCTCCCGTCCCAGCCTCGCAAGGGGCGCCCCGGGCCGCACGTCGGCGGTCCGGCCAATGGCGCAATACCGTGGCTTCGATCCTCACAGACCGTGGCGGACGCCCCACCCGCCGAAGGTCCCAAGATCACGGGACTTTCGCCCGGCCGGGGTCATCGCCGCCCGAGCCCCCACAGTCGTGTGATGCACTTCACCGCCCTTGGAGGCATGAAAAGGCCCAGGGCGGTCCGGAGTGGTCGGGGGAGCCCGGGAAGGTCGTGTAAAGTTCTTCAGGTCGGCAGGCGCCGCTAGCTCAGTTGGTTAGAGCAGCTGACTCTTAATCAGCGGGTCCGGGGTTCGAGTCCCTGGCGGCGCACAGACAGACGAAGGCCCCCACTCCGGTGGGGGCCTTCGTCGTATGCCCAGGCCCAGGCCCAGGCCCAGGCCGCGTCCAGCGCTTCAGTGCGCGGCGCCCCCGGAGTCGTAGCCGCTCAGGAAGGCCGAGACGACCACGGTCGGGGCGGTGGGGCGGCGGGTGATCAGGCGGAGTTCGGCGCGGTGCGGGTCGTGGGCGGCGGTGGCCGTGGCGGGCAGGGCCTTGCCGTGTGGAGAGAGCCGGACGTCCTCCACGGTGAAGCGGGCCGTGGCGCCGTCGTCCCGGCGGATGTCCACCCGGGCGCCAGGCGTGAGGCGGGCCGGCCCCCCGGCGGTGGGGCCCCGGCCGAGCAGGACCGCGGCGCCCGGGGTGCCGGGCTGCGGCCCGTAGGCGTACCACCCGGCGGGGCCGTCCGCGGAGGCGGCGGGGACGGCGGCGGCGTCCGGGGGCCCGGGGGCGAGCGGTGTCCGCAAGCCGAGGGCAGGGACGGTGAGGGCGCGCGGGGTTCCGGCGGCGGAGACGGGCAGCGGCGGGCGGGCGCGGGGCGGCGTGGGGCCGGGCGGGCGGCCGACGGCGGCGATGTCGCCGGTGGTGGTGAGCTGCGCGACGGCGTCGCTGCGGGCGGCGTCGCTGCCCCAGAGCCAGAGGCCGAGCAGCAGCACCGCCCAGGCGGCGCCGGTGAACCAGCGGCCGTGACCGGCGGCGGGCGCGGGCTCCGTACGGGGATCGGCGCGCGGGGGCGGGTCGGCGGGGCGGGTGAGGGGCCGGAGGGGGTGTAGCTCAGTGGTCATCGGTGCCGCCGCCTTGACGCTCGCGGCGGATGCGGAGCCGGAGCCGGAGCAGCTGCCCGGCGATGATCAGTATCGCGCCGCCGGCCAGGACCAGACCGACCGCCTGGGCACCGCTCATCTCGGCGGCGGTGCCGCTCGCGACGGGGCGGGCCGTCGCGCGCGCGGGCACCGCCGTCGCGGTGCCTCCCGCCGCATGGACCGCGAGCAGGGCACAGAACGTGAACAGTAGCGAGCGCATGGTGAACCTCCGCATACTCCGAAGGTCCGCCCGAACGCGGGCGCCCGCATCCGGGGGGCGGCGCCGGTGGCCCGTTCAGGCGAGCTGGGCACCAGTGGTTCGGCGGTCCGGCGGTTCGGCGGTTCGGCAGTCCGGCCGGGCCCCGGTGCGTCAGATCAGGTCGACGAGGTCCGCTCCGTCAGATCAGGTCGCCGAAGTCCGCTCCGTCAGATCAGGTCGACGAGGTCCGCGATGGAGTCGACGACGCGGGAGGGGCGGAAGGGGTGGCGTTCGACCTCTTCGGGGCGGGTGAGGCCGGTGAGGACGAGGAAGGTTTCCATGCCCGCCTCCAGACCGGCGAGCATGTCGGTGTCCATCCGGTCGCCGATCATCGCGGAGCTCTCGGAGTGGGCGCCGATGGCGTTGAGGCCGTGCCGCATCATCAGCGGGTTGGGTTTGCCGACGAAGTACGGTTCGACGCCGGTCGCCTTGGTGATGAGCGCGGCCACCGAACCGGTGGCGGGCAGCGCGCCCTCGGCGGACGGCCCGGTCTCGTCCGGGTTGGTGGCGATGAAGCGGGCGCCGTTGTTGATCAGCCGGATCGCCTTGGTGAGGGCTTCGAAGGAGTACGTCCGGGTTTCGCCCCGTACACACAAAACGTACACCGAGAGGCGACCATGGAAGTAAAGGCAACAAGGGGTGGCATGCTCGCGGTCGGTGGGTACACCCGCATCTCCGACATCGGTCAGGTAGGCGACGGCCGCGAGGGCCGGGAGGGCGTGCTACGTCAGCGCGAGGACGTTTATGACCTGGCCAAGGCCAAGCGCTGTAACGTGCACCGGATCTACGAAGACAACGACATCTCCGCGTACAAGCGGAACGTGAAGCGCAAGGACTTCGAGGCCATGATGGCCGGCCTCGAAAGAGAGGCCATCCACGGCATCCTCGCGTACAACATTGACCGCCTCTTCGGACAGCCGCGTGATCTAGTGTCTCGTGATCCTGTTCATGTCAGTTCGAGTTGTTATTGACGAGTTTCTTCACGTTAGTCGCGACGAGCCGGACCTTCGCGAGGACCTC
>NZ_JBHYGX010000016.1:106673-131980 GCF_042739975.1 Streptomyces sp. NPDC059080 | reverse complement strand
TCGTCGAGGGACTCGGTGAGCAGCACCGCGACGCCGCCCGATTGCTGGGCGGTCGCCTCGTCGACGAGGTCGATCACGGCATGGCCACGCAGCTGGCTGATGGTCCCTTCCCGGGAGATGGGATCCGGCGCGTGTACCACGACGGGAATGCGCTCTGCGGGCTCCTCCACGGCCGTCCTGAATGACCCGCGCAATGGTGTCCTCCCGTGCCGATCGCCGCGCCGGCACGGAGGTATTTCCGCATCGGGCGTCTCTTGATGTGGTCTCAGACGGACGGGAAGACGGGGATGGTTGTGTGCGCGATCCAGCTGTAACGCAATTGTCGGTGAAGTGCGGGAAATCAGTGAACAGGTTGTGTTTCCACGGGTGTTGGCGGTGCAAAAGGGGTGGTAGTGGCCGTGACCTCATGGGTGAAAATCGGCCACCTGGCGAATTGCGGACGTGGTGCGGACGAGGTGAACGGAGGTTGGTGGAGGGGTGTGCGGTAGCGACTCCGCCTCTGGAGCGGAAAAGTAATTCCCGGGGAATGGCGACCATGATCTCGGAGATGCGTCTGACGCTACTCTTTGCCTGAACTTTACGATGGTTCGATGAACCGGCGGAGAATTGCGGCCGCGTCGCGTTCCACGTCCCCGGCGAGGTGACGGCGGACGGACGAGGCGGCGGCGGACGGATACGGCGACGGCGGACGGATACATGGAGCGTTCGCGTCCGCGCGGCCGGGGGAGGAGCATCGGACGGGTGACCGACCCGCGTCCGATCCTCTTCCTCGACGTCGACGGCCCGCTCAACCCGTGGCGCGCCCCTTTCGGACGGGCCCCGGCCGGATACACCACCCTGCCGATGCGCCCCACGGGCTGGGAGGAGCCGCATCCGCCGCTGCCGGTACGCCTCGCCCCCCGGCACGGCCCGCTGCTGCTGGCACTCGGCTACCGCCTCGTGTGGGCCAGTACCTGGGGCCCCGAGGCCAACACCTGGATCGCCCCCGTCCTGGGCCTCCCCGCCCTCCCGTACGTGGACTGGCCCCGGCCCCCGCACCGCGCCCTCGACGGCGTGCACTGGAAGACCCGCCGCCTGGTCGCCGTCGCCGACGGCCGCCCGTTCGCCTGGGTCGACGACGAGATCGCCGCACCGGACCGGAGCTGGATCGCCGGGCACCACGAGGGGCGGGTTCTGCTGCGGTGCATCGACGCGGCGGTGGGGTTGGCGGGGGATGACTTCGCGGTGCTGCGGGGGTGGGGGAGGGGGCGGTGAGGGGACCGGGGCGGGGCGGTGGGGTGCCCGGGTCGCCTGGCCCGGCCCCAGGCCCGGCCTTGGCGCCCGTCCGCCCGACGTCCGCCCGACGTCCGCCCGCCGGGCGTCCGCCCGCGGCGTGCACTGCCCGCCCGCCTGACCCGGGGCCCGCTCACTGGCCATGGTCAGGGGCTCGTTCGCCTCGCGCCATGACCCTGGTCGCGTTCGTACGCCATGGTCTTGGTCGCGTTCGTACGCCATGGTCCGTCGACCGCTGCCGAGCCCGTCCGTCGTCGGCGGGGAGCAGGCGGGACGGCCGAGGGCGCGCGGCGAGCCGCCCCGCACAGCGCCCGCGGCAATTCACCCCGTGCCCCGCCCCGCCTCATGGGGCCGGAGTGCCGCTCGTCCCCCTCGCCCGTCGCCGTTCATGCACCCCGTAAGCCGCCACCGACGCCGCGACCACCGTGGCGCCGAACAGCCAGCCGCCGACGACGTCCGACAGCCAGTGCACGCCCAGGAACACCCGGGTGAAGCCGACACCGGCCATCGACACCGCCGCCACCGCGACGGCCGCCTGCCACAGGGCCGGGCGGGGCGCGTGCCGCCGCAGCAGCCAGAGGAGCAGCCCGGCCGCGACCGTGACCGACAGCGCGTGCCCGGACGGGAACGCCTGGTAGTGCGCTGAGTCGACGGGGTCGGGCCACACCGGACGGTCCCGGTCCACCGCCGCCTTCAGCCCCTGCTGGAGGCCGGTGCCCAGCAGCGACGTGGCGGCCACCCAGACGCCGAGCAGCCACGCACCGCGGCGTACGAGCAGCCCGACCGCCACCGCCAGCACGGCCCGCATCGTCCAGGGGTCCCACACCCAGTCGGTGAGGATCCGGTTGACGTGGGTCCAGCCGGGAGCGCCGACGGCCGCGGTGTGCAGGGTGTCCGCGACGGTCCGGTCGAGTCCGATGAGCGGCGCCCAGCCCGCCGTGACCAGCACGGTCAGGACGACGGCGGGCACGGCACAGCCGACGAGCACGGCCAGCGGCGCGCGCACGGACGGGTACCGGGAAGGGGTGCCGAGGGGGCGCGGCGCCGGCGTCGCGCGCCGTTCTGACGAGGCCATGCGCCGATCTTCGCGGACGAGACGCCCCGGCGCCATGCCCCACACCCGACACCCGCACCCGCACCGCTGTTCCCCGGACCTCGACCGACGCGGACGGTGGGCCACGCCCCGTCATCTCTCCTGCGGATAAGGCACGGTGGCGCCTGCCGCACGGTCACGTCAGGGCGCGCAGCCCCGGGACGAACGTGATCAGCAGCGGTACGGCCGGGAGCAGCGCGGCGTACGCGGTGACCCGCAGCCGGCGGGCGGGCGAGAAGCGGACGCCCGGCGCCAGCAGCCGGTCCACCCGCTGCGGCACCTGCCCCAGCTGCTCGGGACACGGCCCGAAGACCCCGCGGTCCTCGTTCATCCCGACCAGCGCCAGCGCGGTCGTCAGCCGCCCGAAGCGGCGCGACGCCATATCGTCCGCGGCCAGTTCGACCAGCCGGTGCACCTGATCCCGGAAGGCGGCGAACACCGGGACCTGCGGGAAACCGACCGCGAGCGCCGAGGCGCAGTGCAGCAGCAGATCGTGCCGGGCCCGGGCGTGGCCCTGCTCATGGGCGAGCAGCGCATCGAGTTGATGATCCTTCAGCCTCCGCAACGCAGCGGTGGTGACGGCGAGTTGGGGCGCGCTGCGCTGTAGCCACCACGCCTCGGGGCGGTCGCTCTCCAGGACGACGAGGCGGTCGCCGGAGCGTTCCTCACCCGGCAGCAGCGGCACCCGGCGCAGCAGGTCCGCGCGGCGCTGCCGACGGCGGGCCCGTGCGGCGCGCACCTCACGGGTCAGCGCCACCGCCGTCCACACCGCGCCCCCGGCGAGCAGCACCGCCAGCGAACCGGCCCACGGCCCATAGGTGTTGAGCGCGTACGCCTCGACGACGACCCGCGGCGCGAAGCCGAACACCGGGCCCCGGACGACTTCCCAGGCGGCGGCCGCGCTCAGCGCCATCGCCAGCCCGCAGCAGAGCAGCACACCGGCGACCACGCACTGCCAGACCCACAGGGCGAGCACCGGTTCCCGGTCGGGCCAGTCCGAACGGGCCATCAGCCGCGGTGCTGTGGACGCGGCCAGCACGCCGAGGATCATCAGCGTGAGGGGGACCATCATGCCGTCAGCCTATGAGCGCCCCACTTCCGGGCGGTACGGCCGCGTTCCGGAAGTGACGTATGCCACCTCGCCGGAGGCGTGACGCATACCGCCCCCGGACGCCGCCCCGGACGGCCCTCGCGGGCCGGACCGGCATCAGACCGACAGCAGCATCACGAACATCCCGAGGCTCATTGCCAACCGGCAGGCCCCGAACGCCTCGGCGCGCCGGAGGACCGGATCCGCGACGGCGGAACGGGCCGCGGCAGCACCCTCCGGGAGCCGGGCCGTGGCGCCCTCCGGCGGACCAGCCGGGGAGCCCTCCGGGAGGCCGACTGCGGCGCCCTCCGGGAGCGGCGCGTCGTCGACCGGGCCGGCGCCCGCACCCGCAGGCACCGCAGCCGGTTCGCCCGCGGGCACCGCGACCGGCTCACCCGAAGGCATGACCCTCACCCCCGCCGCCACCGCCCCCCGCTGGCCCGCCCCCGGTATCAACCGGCTCCCGGCGAGGAGCACCGCCCCCGCGTAGTAGACCAACAAGGCGCCCGTCACCAGAGACGGGCCACCCGTGCCGACGTGCCCGGCGTGGTCGGCCATCATCGCGCCACCGTGCCAGCCCGGCGTCGTCATCGGCGCCATGCCGCTCATCGCCGGGTCCGCAGCCAGGAGCGGGGTCATCACCAGTGCCATGTAGACCATCGCCAGCGAGTCGACGGCGTGGTGCGCGTGCCGGAGCCACAGGGCCCGCAGCGCCGCGGCGGTGAAGACCGCGGCGTACACCCACGGCAGCCACGGCGGTGGCGCGAACACCGTGGCGGGCAGCGCCATCACCGCCATCGCCAGCCCCATCAGCGCCTGACCGCGCGCCTGGGACCGCTGCGCCGCCGTGCCGCGGCGCGCCCGCGACAGGCAGTACCCGCCCGTCGCGGCGCACACCACCACCAGCAGCCAACTCGTCAGCGACGGCCCGTGCACTCCGACCTCCCCACCCCGGTCCGGGACGGCGGCAGATATCCCGCGGCCCGGCCGGACACCGATCACGTACGACCACAGAATGCCCAGGTCACGGGGGGCGCAAGGGAGCGCACGGGGGCAGGTGGGGAGCGCAGGACCGACCGCCCCGGGGAGGCCCGGAACGGCGGCGTCAGCCGGTGGCCCGGGTCCGGGCCCGGTCCCCGGAGCCGCAGGTCAGGGCCGGTAGCGCAGAGGGTGGTCGGCGGGCACCTCGACGAGGACGAGGCGATGGCCGTCCGGATCGGCGATCCACATCTCGATCAGGCCCCACGGCTCCCGGACCGGCGGCCGCAGGATCTCCACACCGCGCGCCGTCAGCGTGCGGTGTGCCGTGGCCACGTCCGCCACCTGGAGCCACAGCTGAAGCGTCGGCCCGGGCGCCCCGTCCGACCGGCCGGACACCTCCAGGAAGCCGCCGCCCAGGAAGTACACCGTGCCCCGCTCGGGGCCCGCGCCGAACTCCCGGTAGATCTCCAGACCCAGCGCCTCGCCGTAGAAGGCCCGCGACCGCTCGGGGTCCACGGGCCGTACCAGCACCCTGCTGCTCAGTACCTGCACCATGCGCCGGACCCTACGCGCCCGGGGGCGCGCGGCCGTGCGCCGCGCGCGGGTTCCGGCGGCGGGGGAGTGCAGGGACACTTGTCCGGCCCGGCATCGGGACGAAAGGCCCTGATCAGCCGGTGTGTCGCCTTGCTAGCCTCACGGTGTGCCCGGCGGCCCGCCGCACGCCCACCGCCCGCCCGAGAGGAACCCCCGCACCATGCCCACCGGTGAACTCGTCTTCCGTACCGCCACCGACGCCGACATTCCCGCGCTCGTCGCGCTGATCGAGTCGGCGTACCGGGGCGACGCGAGCCGGGCGGGCTGGACCACCGAGGCCCACCTGCTGGAGGGCCGGCGCACGGACCCCGAGGGCGTCGCCGCCGTGGTGCGCCAGGAGCGCAGCCGCCTGCTGGTGGCGGAGCGCGACGGCGAGCCGATCGCCTGCTGCCAGCTCGAAGACCGCGGCGACCACGCCTACTTCGGCATGTTCGCGGTCCGCCCCACCCTCCAGGGCGGCGGCCTCGGCAAGGTGATCATCGCCGAGGCGGAGCGCGCCGCCCACGCCGAGTGGGGCGCCGCGGAGATGCGGATGACCGTCATCCGGCAGCGCCCGGAGCTGATCGCCTGGTACGAGCGGCGCGGCTACCGCCGTACCGGCGAGCTGAGCCCATTCCCCTACGGCGACGAGCGGTTCGGCGTCCCGCAGCGCGACGACCTCGCCTTCGAACTGCTGGTCAAGCCCCTCGGTTGAGCCACCGGGCGAACGGGCCGGCCCGAGGACGAGCCGCGCCGGAAAGCGGCGGGCCGCGCCGGAAAGCGGCGGGCGGCGCCCCACGGGCCGGCCGTTCGCTGCCAACGCCCCACGGGTCGCCGCTCGCTACCCACGCCCTGCCCGGTGCGGCCCTACCAGCGCCCCGTCCGGCGTGGCCCTACCAGTGCCCCGCCCCCACAACCCGCTCCAGGAACTGCCGGGTCCGGGCCTCCCGCGGCGCCCCGAACAGCTCCCCGGGGGTGCCGCGCTCCCGGATCACCCCGGCGTCCAGGAAACACACCTGATCGGCGACGTCCCGGGCGAACCCCATCTCGTGGGTGGCGAGCACCATCGTCATGCCCTCCTCCTTCAGCCCGCGCACCACGCCCAGCACCTCGCCCACCAGCTCCGGGTCGAGCGCCGCGGTGATCTCGTCGAGCAGCAGCAGCCGGGGGCGGCAGGCCAGCGCCCGGACGATGGCGACGCGCTGCTGCTGCCCGCCGCTGAGCCGGTCCGGATAGGCATCCGCCCGCCCGCCGAGCCCCAGCCGCTCCAGCAGCGTGTGTGCCCGCGCCTCCGCCTCGTCCCGCGCCACCCCGTGGACCCGGCGCGGCGCCAGCGTGATGTTGTCCAGCACCGTCATGTGCGGGAAGAGGTTGTACGCCTGGAAGACCACACCGATACGGCGGCGCACCGCGTCCGCGTCGGCGCGCGGATCGGTGATCTCCTCGCCGTCCAGGAAGATCGCCCCGTCGTCGATCTCCTCCAGCAGATTCGCGCACCGCAGCAGCGTCGACTTGCCGGAACCGGACGCCCCGATCAGCGCCGTGACGGTGTGCGGCGCGACCTCCAGATCGACGTCCCGCAGCACGACCGTGCCCCGCCCGTACGTCTTGCGGACGGCCTCCAGCCGCAGCACCGGCGCGACACCGCCCGCCGCCGGCTCCGGCTCCACCGGCCGCTCGGCCGCCCTGCTCATACGATCCCTCCCTGGGCGCGGCGCCGGTCCATCCGGGCGGTCACCCAGTCCGTCAGGCGCGTCATCGGGATCGTCAGGGCGACGAAGACCAGCCCGGCGACCACGTACGGCGTGTAGTTGAAGTCCTTGCCCGCGATGATCTGCGCCGCGTACACCGCGTCGACTGCCCCGGCGATCGACACCAGGCCGGTGTCCTTCTGGAGCGAAACCAGATCGTTCAACAGCGGCGGCACCACCCGCCGCACCGCCTGCGGCAGCACCACGAACCGCAGCGCCTGCCCGCTCGACAGCCCCAGCGACCGCGCCGCGGCCCGCTGCGAGGGATGCACCGATTCGATCCCGGCGCGGAAGACCTCCGCCACATACGCGGAGTACGTCAGGACCAGTGCCGCCCCGCCGAGCAGCACCGGATCGGTGGTGACGCCCTGGAGCCGCAGCGCCGGGACGCCGAAGACCACCATCAACAGGCAGATGATCAGCGGCAGTCCGCGGAAGAAGTCGGTGTACGCGGTGGCCAGCGCCCGCAGCGGGAAGAACACCGGTCCGCGCAACGTCCGCGCCACCGCCAGCGCCATCCCGAACACCAGCACCGCGGCGCCGCACACCACCAGCAGTTCCAGGTTGAGCAGCAGCCCCTCCAGCACCTTGGGCAGCGCGATGCGCGCGTACGCGGCGCTGAAGAAGGTCTCGCGGGTGCGCTGCCAGCCGGGCGACCCGGTGATCACGACGTACAGCACGGCGCCGGTCACCAGCGTGCTCACCGCGGCGACGGCGGTGGCGCGGCGGGCCCGGGTACGCCGGTACCGGTCCCGCGCCAGCCGCCGCGCGGACGGGACGTAGCCGTCGTCCTCGGTGACCACGGGGGAGGTGCCCGACGGGCCCTTGGCGAGGCTCATTTGAGCACCGGCGCATGGGCGGCGTCGGCCAGCCACTTCTTCTCCAGGGCGGCGAGCGTGCCGTCCTTGCGTAGCGCGTCGACGGCCGCCCGGACGCACCCGGTGATCCGGCTCTGCTTGTCGAGCACCAGGCCGAACTGCTCGCCGTCCGCGCCGGTGTTCGCGAACTGCCCGACGATCTTCGCGTCCTTCACCTCCGTGGAGGTGATGAAGAACGCCGTCGGCAGATCGACGAGGATCGCGTCGACCTGGCCGTTCTTCAGCGCGGACTTGGCGAAGTCGTTCTTCTGGTAGACGGCGGGCCGCCGGCCGGGCCGGATGGTGTCGTTGATGACGTCGAGGCTGGTGGTACCGACCTGGGCGCCGAGCCGTACGCCCTTGAGGTCGGCGATGCTCTTGGCTTTCGCCGTCTTCGAGCCCTTGAGCGCCACGACCGCCTGCCGCACCTCGTAGTAGCCGGAGGAGAAGGCGACGGCCTGCTTGCGCGAGGCGCTGATCGAGATCTGGTTGATGTCGAAGTCGAACTTCTTCTCACCGGGCGCGAACGCGTTGTTGAACGGCACGGTCTGCCAGGTGACCGCGGACCGCGGGTAGCCGAGCCGGTCGGCGACCGCGTAGGCGACGGCCGACTCGAAGCCCTCGCCGTTCGCCGGGTCGTCGTCCTGGAACCACGGGGCGTACGCGGGCTTGTCGGTGCCGACGGTCACCTTCCCGGCCGTCACCGTGTCCAACTTGCCGCGCGTACAACTCTCCTTGCCCACCCCGGCCGCACCCTCGGACGAGGCGTCCTGCGGCGCACAGCCGACGGCGGCGCACCCCAACACGGCGGCACATACGGCGAACAGGGCGGGGCGAGAGGCGAGGCGCATGGCGGGAGAGTGGCAGGGCCAGTGGCCATCTGTCGAGATCACCGCGGAAATCGTCCGGATTCCGGAACGAGATTGCACGCCTGTGAACTGCGGATTTCGTACGGGGGAGAGGAAGGGCGGGGCTGACGCCTCCTCACGGACGCGCGCCCCGCCCCGGCCCCGCACTCGGGCCTCGCCCCGGGCACGAGCCCTGACCGCGACTGCCGCGGCGAACTCGTCCCAGGGTGGCCCGTCTCTCAAGCCGTGAACCGCACCGCCCGGCGGATCTCCGGCTGGTCGGTCACCACGCCGTCGAGGCCCAGGCCGCGGGCCAGCCGCAGTTGGTCGTGGGTGTTGACGGTCCAGGCCACCACCCGCAGCCCCTCGGCGTGGGCCCGTTCCACCAACTCCAGGGTCAGACGGCGGATGTTGAGCGAGAGCATCGACGCGCCCACCGCCAGCGCCCGGTCCACCACATCGGTGCCGTACCGGCTGGCGACCAGCGCGGTGCGGATGCCCGGGACCAGCGTCCGGATGGCGGCCAGCGCCTCGTCGTGGAAGGAGATCACCTCGACCCGGCCGGTCAGATCGCGGGCCCGCAGCACCTCGGCGAGCGCCCGCGCCGCCGCCACATCCTTGATCTCGGCCTGGAGCGGCGCCCGGACCGCGTCCACGACCTCCGCGAACACCGGGATCCGCTCACCCCGCCCGGCGTCCAGCTCGCGCAGCTCCGCGAGGGTGTGTTCGGCGATCGGCCCGCTGCCGTCGGTGGTCCGGGACACGTCCGCGTCGTGCATCACCACGAGCGCGCCGTCCTTGCTCAGATGCAGATCCAGCTCGACGACGTCGAGCCCTTCACGCTCGGCTCGGACGAACGACCGGAGCGTGTTCTCCGGCTCCACGCCCATCATTCCGCGGTGCCCGATGGTGAGAAAGGACAAGGCTGCCTCGCTTCTGTCGGCTCGGTACTGCTCTGCTGTCGCCACTCGTCTGCTGTCGCCACTCGCCGTGCGGCGGCGCCATGGCCCCGCACCCCGGAACGCCCCGGACGCCCGGCCCCGGCCCGCACCGCCCCGGCCCGCCGCCCCGCACACCACGACCTCGGGCACAAAGCCGTACGAAATGGCGCACAGCCTAACGGCTCCACCGGGCCCAGGAAGCGGCGCGGACCAGCCACCGCGCGCCCCTCGGAGCGCCCGTGCCACCCGCCCGTCGGGCCGCCCGCCGGAGGCCGTCCGCCGTGCCCGTACCGGACAGGCGCCCCCGGTCCGACAACCCGGAACACCTGCTCAGGGGTATCTGTCCGCCCCGGCCGTCCGCGAACCCGCTCACCCGCGCGTGGGCGCGTCCCCACCGGGCTGACGACGGCCCGCGTCACGGGGTGGAGGGCGGTGCATACGGAGAGAACATGTCGCTCCACCCCGCGTCAACAGGAAAAATCCTCGTGATATGGGGGTGTCAGCAGAATAATTTTCGACGGCTCCTCTTGAGCGAAAGAACCTTGGCTGGTTACGGTGGGTGCACCAGACGATCTACCGCCGGAGGGCAGTCATGACGGAAATCCTTTCGCCTGTGGGTGCTCGGACGGGCACCGCGACCGCGGAGTCGGTGACCGCGCACCCGGCCTGGCCCGCCCTGAAGGACGCGGTCGAGACCATCCGGCCGTGGCAGTCCAAGGACGGCTCGATCGACCTGACCGCCGACGGCACCCCCACTGCAGAAACGGTTCGCCACGAGGTCGACCGGATCATCACCGCCCTCGGTGAGCTGGCCCCGCTGCTGCCGCACAACGCGGCGTACCACGACGCGCTCGCCGCAGACCTGCGCCGCTGGGTGGACGACGGCTTCGGTGTGCCGGACTTCCTCGACTCGCTGCTGGCCTTCCAGCCCGCGCAGCAGCGCGCCGACGGCCTCCAGCACCTCGTGCTCTTCCCGATGTACACGCAGAACGGCAACCCGGACCGCAACTTCGAGGCCGTCGTCCTGCGCATGGTCTGGCCCGAATGGCTCGCCGAGCTGGAGCGCACCCGCTACGACAACCCGCTCTTCTGCGGCATCACCTTCGAGGACTTCACCGCCGGGTACGACACCAACTCCGCGGTCCTCTTCCCGGAGACCATCGCCGTGCGCGAAGCCCCCGAGCGGTTCAGCTGGGGCGGCATCTTCTGCGACCGCGAGGCCGCACGCTTCCGCCGCGTCAGCGAGGCGGCCGTCGACACGCTCGGCATCGAGCTGCCCGACGACATCCGCTCCCTCCTCGCC
This sequence comes from Streptomyces sp. NPDC059080, assembly GCF_042739975.1. Classification (NCBI taxonomy): domain Bacteria; kingdom Bacillati; phylum Actinomycetota; class Actinomycetes; order Kitasatosporales; family Streptomycetaceae; genus Streptomyces; species Streptomyces sp. NPDC059080. The sequence goes on along the minus strand of NZ_JBHYGX010000016.1, from coordinate 121,271 downwards.
GACCAGGACCGCTGCCAGCAGGCGTTCGTCCTGTGGGACATGGTCCACGACCGCACCCACAGCCACGGCGACCTGCCGTTCGACCCGTTCATGATCAAGCAGCGCCAGCCGTTCTGGATGTACGGCCTCGAAGAGCTGCGCTGCGACCTCACCGCCTTCCGCGAGGCCGTGAAGCTGGAGGCCGAGGGGTACCCGCAGGCCCGCGATGTGCAGTACGCCGTGATCTTCGACCGGATGTTCCGCTTCCCGGTCACCGGCGACCGCAACCGCAACTACGACGGCCTCGGCGGCCAGCTGCTCTTCGCCTACCTCCACCAGCACTCCGTCGTACGCTGGACGGACAACACTCTCCACATCGACTGGGAGCGGGCGCCGAAGGTCACCAACCAGCTGTGCGGTGAGATCGAGAAGCTCTACCGCGACGGCATCGACCGGCCCAAACTGGTCCACTGGTTCGCCGCCTACGACCTCGTCTCGACGTACCTCGCCCCGCACCCGGGATCGGTCTGGGCGAAGGGCCCCGACGCCCTCGACCTCGACCAGCCGCCGCGCAAGCTCGTGGACGACGTGCTGCCCGACGAGTTCCCGCTCAGCATGTTCTACGAGGCCCTTGCCAAGAAGCTGCGTACGGTGATCGCTTCCACCAAGGGCATCACGGCCGGCCGCGAGATGCCGGCGGCGGCGTGAGCACCGGCCGCGCCACCACCGAAACCGCAGGTCAGTCAGGTGTCCAGAAGGATGAGGAGGCGACGGAGATGAGTACTTCGACGGGCGGCCAGGGGTCGCTGGAGGGCGCTGTCATCGCGGTGGCGGGCGCCGCCGGGCCCGCGGGGCGGGCCACCCTGCTGCGGTTGGCCGAGGCGGGCGCCACCGTCGTCGGCTGTGACGCGGACGCCGCACGGCTGGCCGAGGCGGTGGACGCCGCCCGCTACGCCCACGGCGGCGCCAAGGTCATCGGCGACACGGTCGATCTGCTCGACCCGGAGCAGACCCGGGAGTGGGCGGGCCGTACGGAGAAGGAGTTCGGCCGGATCGATGGGCTGGTCCACCTCGTCGGCGGCTGGCGCGGCTCGAAGACCTTCGCCGAGACCGACCTGCGCGACTGGGACCTGCTGCACAACCTCCTCGTCCGCACCGTCCAGCACACCTCCCTCGCCTTCCAAGAAGGGCTCCAGCGTTCCGGAAACGGCCGGTATCTGCTGATCAGCGCCGCCGGGGCGAGCAAGCCCACGGCCGGGAACGCCGCGTACGCCGCGTCCAAGGCGGCGGCCGAGGCGTGGACGCTGGCGCTGGCCGACGCGTTCCGCAAGGCGGGGGGCGAGGAGGGCCCGCGGGCCGCGGCTGCGATCCTGGTCGTCAAGGCGCTCGTCAACGAACAGATGCGCGCCGAGCGACCGAACGCCAAGTTCGCGGGCTTCACCGACGTCACGGAGCTGGCCGAGGCCATCGCCGGGGTCTGGGGCCGGCCCGCCCGGGAAGTGAATGGAAAGCGTCTGTGGCTGACCCCCGAGCCGTGAGCGGCGGCAAGACCGACGCCCGGCAGCACCACGACACCCAGGTACGCGGCTTCGCCAGCGACAACTACGCGGGCGCGCACCCGGAAGTGCTCGCCGCCCTCGCCCTCGCCAACGGCGGCCATCAGATCGCCTACGGGGAGGACGAGTACACCGCCCACCTCCAGCGGGTGATCCGCAGCCACTTCGGGCAGCGGGCCGAGGCGTTCCCCGTCTTCAACGGCACCGGCGCCAACGTCGTCGCGCTCCAGTCGGTCACCGACCGCTGGGGCGCGGTGATCGCCGCCGAGTCGGCGCACATCAACGTCGACGAATGCGGTGCCCCGGAGCGGGTCGGCGGCCTGAAGCTGCTGACCGTGCCGACCGGGGACGGCAAGCTCACCCCCGAGCTGATCGACCGCGAGGCGTACGGCTGGGACGACGAGCACCGCGCCATGCCGCAGGTCGTCTCGATCACCCAGAGCACCGAACTGGGCACGCTCTACACCCCGGACGAGATCCGGGCGATCTGCGAGCACGCCCATGAGCGCAACATGGTGGTGCACCTCGACGGTTCGCGGATAGCCAACGCCGCGGCGTCACTGGACGTGCCGATGCGGACGTTCACCAATGCGGTGGGGGTGGACCTGCTCTCCCTGGGCGGCACGAAGAACGGTGCCGTCTTCGGTGAGGCGGTCGTCGTCCTCAACCCCGACGTGGTGCGCGGGATGAAGCATCTGCGGAAGCTGTCGATGCAGCTGGCGTCCAAGATGCGCTTCGTCTCCGTGCAGTTGGAGGCGCTGCTCGCCAAGGACCTGTGGCTGCGCAACGCCCGGCACGCCAACACCATGGCGCAGCGCCTGGCGGCCGGGGTGCGGGAGGTCGCCGGGGTGGAGATCCTCTACCCCGTGCAGGCCAACGCGGTCTTCGCCCGTCTGCCGCACGCCGTCAGCGAACGCCTCCAGAAGCGCTACCGCTTCTACTTCTGGGACGAGGCGGCCGGTGTGGTGCGGTGGATGTGCGCCTTCGACACCACCGAGGAGGATGTCGACGGCTTCCTCGCCGCCCTCCGCGAGGAGATCGGCGCCGCCTGACGGCACCGCTCTGTCTGAATGGCTATGCGCCCGACCGGAAAGTCATTGACCTCCAGTCGGGCGCATCGTTACGCTCCCGGCGCATGGAGCTGATCCAGGAAACCCCGGAACTCTCGGCCTACTTGGCGGTGAGCGAGGCCATCGACCACGATCATCCGCTGGTCCGGGCCACCGCGACACTGCTGCGCGCCGAGGCCGCCGACGCATACACATACGCCAAGGCCGCCTTCAAGTTCGTCCGCGACACCATCCCGCACTCCCAGGACGCCGATGATCCGCGCGTCACCTGGCGCGCCTCCGACGTCCTCGCGCGGCGCACCGGCATCTGCTTCGCCAAGTCCCACGCACTGGCCGCCCTGTTGCGCGCCGAGGGCATTCCCGCCGCGCTCTGCTACCAGAAGCTCGACACCCTGCACGGGCTGATCGCGCTGCGGCTGCCCGGCGGCGACTGGGCGCGGCAGGACCCGCGTGGCAACAAACCGGGCGTGGACGCGCAGTTCCGCACCGACCGGGAACAGCTCGCCTGGCCCGTCCGCCCGGAGCTCGGCGAGGCGGACTCACCAGCGCTGTACGCCGAACCGCTGCCCGCCGTACTCCGGTGCCTGCGCGAGGCGGCCGACCGACCCCAGCTGTGGCGGACACTCCCCACCGACTTCTGAGGCGGCGGAGAAGAAACGGCCCGGGGGCCGCACGGCCCTCGGGCGCCGTCGTCAGGCGGGCGAACCGGGCGCCGCCGGGGCCGTGCCACCCAGGTGGGCCGGGATCCACCAGGTGTCGTCCGGCCCCTTGGGGCGCACGGGGTAGGCGCGCTGCGCCGCCTCCAGCAGGTCCTGGACGCGGGAGCGCAGCCGGTCGGTGATCTTCTCCGCCTGCTCGTCCGGGTCCGCCTCCATCGGCTCGCCGATCCGGATCGTGATCGGGAAGTGGTTGCGCCCCAGGTCCCGCTTGTGGCCCTTGGTCCACAGCCGCTGGGTGCCCCACAGCGCCACCGGCAGCAGCGGCACGCCCGCCTCCTGTGCCAGCCGCACCGCGCCCGACTTGAAGCCCTTCAGCGTGAACGACTCCGAGATCGTCGCCTCCGGGAAGACGCCGATCACCTCGCCCGACCGCAGCGCCGACAGTGCGTGCCGGTACGCGTGCACGCCCTGCGCACGGTCCACCGGAATGTGCTTCATCGCCCGCATCAGCGGCCCGGACACCTTGTGCCGGAACACCGACTCCTTCGCCATGAACCGCACCAGACGCTTCGCCGGACGGGCCGCGAGGCCCGCGAAGACGAAGTCGAGGTACCCGATGTGGTTGCTCACCAGCACCGCGCCGCCACGCCGCGGAATGTGCTCCGCCCCCGCAATGTCGAGTTTCAGGTCGAGTGATTTGAAGAGGGTGCGCGCGGCACCGATCACCGGCGGATAGACCAGTTCGGCCATGTCGGGGGACCCCTTTTCTGTGCCCGGGGAGGGTTCTCCCGGCGGAAACCTACGCAGCCGTAAGAAGCGGCTTTCGGGAGATCGTGCCCGATCACAGGCGTCGCGGCTACCACAGGGGCCACCCGGGGCGGGAGATTCTCATCACGTATGCCCCACTCCCGTCGCGGACCGCGCGACCCGGGCGTACTGTCCGCGCCCCCCGTCGGGAACGCGGACGCGCCCGCGGGAATCAATCCGGCGCCGCGCGCGCTGCACCCCACGACGACCGCCCGCACCACCCCACACCCAGGAGGCCGACGGTGCCCCAGCAGGACGACGGCGTACGGCTCGGCGCGGAGAGCCTGGGGGTGCCGCTGGGGGAGCGGGCCACGCTGGTGCAGTTCTCCAGCGCCTTCTGCCAGCCCTGCCGCGCCACCCGCCGCACCCTCGCCGAGGTCGCCGCCATGGTCGACGGCGTCACCCACACCGAGATCGACGCCGAATCCCGTCTCGGGCTCGTCCGGCGGCTGCGGATCGAGAGCACGCCGACCGTCCTCGTGCTCGATGCCCAGGGCGTCATCGTGCGCCGCGCCGCCGGTCAGCCCCGTAAGGCCGATGTCATCGCGGCGCTCGGCGAGGCGGTCCGTGAGGGATCTCCCAGATACCGGGCGCCTCTTGACGCTCCGCCCCGTACCTCGTCACGCTGACGTGATGCGGCCAGGAACCCTTCTGTACGGACGCGCCCACGTGGATCTGCTGCGGACCGCCGGCGCGCGCTGTCCGGGCGTGTGAGCAGCGACGACACCGCCGCCGCCGGTCCCGCCACGGCGGCCGGCGGCCCTGCCACGGCTCGTACACCTCAGCCGAAGGACAATTCCATGACGGCATCGCCGGATCTCGGCACGCCCCGCACCGCCTCCCCCGAACTCCTGCGTTCCGTCTTCCGGCAGCACGCCGCGGGCGTCGCGGTGATCACCGCGCGGGGCGAGCGCCCCGTCGGCTTCACGGCGACCTCCCTGACCTCCGTCGCCGCCGAACCGCCGCTGCTCTCCTTCGGCGTCGCCACCACCGCCTCCTCCTGGCCCGTGCTCGCCGGGACGGATCACCTGGGCGTGCACATACTCGGCGAGCACCAGCAGGAGCTGGCCGCCACCTTCGCCCGCAGCGGCGCCGACCGCTTCGGCCCCGGCACCTCCTGGCGCACCGGCCCCGAGGGCGTACCGCTGCTCGACGGTGTCCTCGCCTGGCTGGTGTGCCGGGTCGTCGCCCGTATCCCGGCCGGTGACCACCGCATCGTCCTCGCGCAGCCGCTCCTCGGCGACCCGGCGGGACCGGGCCGTCCGCTCCTGTACCACCAGGGGCGCTTCAACGCGCTGCGCGACTGACGGGTTCCCGTAACGCTTCGTCATCCCCGGGTCGGGGCCGTTGGGTAGGTCACAGTTCAGCGGCCTTGATTCCGGGGACGACACTGTATGTACTGGTGAGTAATATCGGGGTCGGCGCGGGGAGTCCGAACCGACCCGGAGCCGCCCCCACAGGCGCCTATGCTGCCAGCACAAGGCAGTTCTGAAGAGACGAAGCAGGTAGGAGAGCCGGCGTGAGCTTGAGGATCGTTGTCTGTGTGAAGTACGTGCCCGACGCCACCGGCGACCGGCACTTCGCCGAGGACCTGACCGTCGACCGCGACGACGTGGACGGCCTCCTCTCGGAGCTGGACGAGTACGCCGTCGAGCAGGCCCTGCAGATCAAGGAGGCGGCCGACGACGCCGAGGTCACCGTCCTGACCGTCGGCCCCGAAGACGCCAACGACGCGTTGCGCAAGGCGCTGTCGATGGGCGCGGACAAGGGCATCCACGTCGAGGACGACGACCTGCACGGCACCGATGCGCTGGGCACCTCCCTCGTGCTCGCCAAGGCCATCGAGAAGGCCGGTTACGACCTGGTCGTCTGCGGTATGGCCTCCACCGACGGCACCATGGGCGTGCTGCCCGCCCTGCTCGCCGAGCGGCTGAACGTCCCGCAGGTCACCCAGCTCGCCGAGGTCGCGGTCGACGGCGGCACGGTGACCGGCCGCCGCGACGGCGACACCGCCAGCGAGCAGCTGGAGGCGTCGCTCCCGGCCGTCGTGTCCGTGACCGACCAGTCCGGCGAGGCGCGTTACCCCTCCTTCAAGGGCATCATGGCCGCCAAGAAGAAGCCGGTGGAGTCCTGGGAGCTGGACGACCTCGACATCGACGCGGACGAGGTCGGCCTGGAGGGTGCCTGGACCGCGGTCGACGCCGCCACGGAGCGCCCGGCCCGTACGGCCGGCACGATCGTCACGGACGAGGGCGAGGGCGGCAAGCAGCTCGCCGAGTTCCTCGCGGGCCAGAAGTTCATCTGAGGCCCACCGGCCGGGGGTCGCGCCCGCGCATCCCGGCCGCCCCGCAACCGCCCTCATTCTTCCCGCAGGAGAGTCACCCCATGGCTGAAGTCCTTGTCTACGTCGACCACGTGGACGGTGCCGTCCGCAAGCCCACCCTCGAACTGCTCACCCTGGCCCGCCGCATCGGCGAGCCCGTGGCCGTGCACCTCGGCGCCGGTGCGGAAGCCGCCGCCGCCACCCTCGCCGAGCACGGCGCGGTGAAGGTGCTCGCCGCCGACGCCCCCGAGTTCACCGAGTACCTCGTCGCCCCCAAGGTGGATGCGCTCCAGGCGGCGTACGAGGCGGTGTCCCCGGTCGCCGTGCTGCTGCCGTCCTCCGCCGAGGGCAAGGAGATCGGTGCGCGTCTCGCGGTGCGTATCGGCTCCGGCATCATCACCGACGCCGTCGACCTGGAGGCCGGTGACGAGGGCCCGGTGGCCACGCAGTCCGTTTTCGCCGCGTCCTTCACCACCAAGTCGCGCGTCACCACCGGCACCCCGGTCATCACCGTCAAGCCCAACTCCGCCGCGCCCGAGGCCGATCCGGCCGCAGGTACGGTCGAGCAGCTCGACGTGACCGTCGCCGACTCCTCCAAGGGCACCAAGGTCGTCTCGCGCACCCCGCGGGAGTCGACCGGCCGTCCGGAGCTGACCGAGGCCGCGATCGTGGTCTCCGGTGGCCGCGGCGTCAACGGTGCCGAGAACTTCCCGGTCATCGAGGCGCTGGCGGACTCGCTGGGCGCGGCGGTGGGCGCCTCGCGTGCCGCGGTGGACGCCGGTTGGTATCCGCACACCAACCAGGTCGGCCAGACCGGTAAGAGCGTGTCGCCGCAGCTGTACATCGCCGCCGGTATCTCCGGTGCGATCCAGCACCGCGCCGGTATGCAGACCTCCAAGACGATTGTCGCGATCAACAAGGACGCCGAGGCCCCGATCTTCGAGCTGGTCGACTACGGCGTCGTCGGCGATCTCTTCCACGTCGTCCCGGCCCTGACCGAAGAGGTCAAGATCCGCAAGGGCTGAGTCACTTCGGGCCGGCCGGTCCGCGCCCATGGTGGAGGCCCCGTACGCCCCGCGCGTACGGGGCCTCCACCATGCGAGGTCAGTCGCCGGTGACGCCGTCGATCCGTTCCCGCAGCAGATCCGCGTGGCCGTTGTGCCGTGCGTACTCCTCGATGAGATGGGTGTATATCCAGCGCAGGTTGAGCTCCCGGCCGCGCGGTGCGGCGAACGTCTCGTCGAGGCCGCGGTCCGCCACCGCCGCATCGCACACCGCGGTCTCCGCACGGAACGCGGCGAGATCGGCCTCGGCGCTCTCGGGGGTGCCGTCGTCGTGGTCGGCGTCGATGTTCTCGTCCGTGATGTGGAGCGAGGGGATCAGCTCGCGGGCGAACCGCTGCCGCAACCAGGCGCGTTCGACATCGGTGAGGTGGCGTACCAGCCCGAGGAGGCTGAGGGTGGAGGGCGCCGCGCTCCGCAGCGTCAACTGTTCGCCGGTCAGGCCCGCGCATTTGGTCAGCAGGGTGTCGCGGTGCCAGTCGAGCCAGCCCTGCAGCATCTCGCGCTCGCCGACGGCGGCGGGCATCGGGCGGCGTTCCACAGAGGGTGCGATCCAAGTCGTCATACGGTGAGTCTGCCGGGGCGCGCCGCGCGGTGCCAGGCACTTTGCGGGGCCATGGTGCGCCGGGCCGGGGCGTCCCGGCCGTTGCGCCGCCCGGTCGCGGCGACGGCTCGTGGCAGGCGCAAAGAGGTGTTGACCTTGCCACCCGCCACGGTTAGCTTCGCTATACGGATTGTTAATTCCGTTAAGCGGAAGTTGCTCGCGTATCGTGCGTCACCATCGGGAGGATGTCGAATGGGGCAGCAGGAGACCGTGGCGACCAGCCTTGCGGACACCGTACGCGAGGGCATCGGGGCCTCCCTCGCCGACGTCGACGCGGACCTCGCTCGCCGGTACCCGGGCGACCCCGGCACCCGCCAGCCGGTCCACACCGTCTACGTCCCCGCCGACGCCTTCACCGCCACCACCCTGCGGACCTGGGGCGACGAGGCGCTGGCCGCCCTCGACGCGCACGCGCCGGACGCCGGTGCGCTCGCCCGTGTCCTCGGCATTCCGGAAGACCTCGCCGGGCCCGTCCACGACCGTGTCCGCGACAAGCTGACGCGCGAGCCGGTCGAGGACCTCCGTATCGACTTCGAGGACGGCTACGGGCCCCGGCCCGACGCCGAGGAGGACGCGGCCGCCGCCCGCGCCGCCGCCCTCGTGGCGGCCGCGTACCGCGACGGCAGCGCCGCGCCCTACATGGGCATCCGCATGAAGTGCCTGGAGGCCGCCGTCCGCGACCGCGGCATCCGCACGCTCGACATCTTCCTCACCGGCCTGATGAACGCCGGTGGCCTGCCCGAGGGCCTGGTCCTCACGCTGCCCAAGGTGACCTACGCCGAGCAGGTCACCGCGATGGTGCGGCTGCTGGAGGAGTTCGAGAAGGCGCACGGGCTGGCGAGCGGCCGGATCGGCTTCGAGATCCAGATCGAGACCACCCAGTCCATCCTCGGTGCCGACGGCCGCGTCACCGTCGCCCGCATGATCGAGGCCGCCGAGGGCCGCGCCACCTCGCTCCACTACGGCACCTTCGACTACAGCGCCTCCTGCGGTGTCAGCGCCGCCCACCAGTCGCCGGACCACCCGGTCGCCGACCACGCCAAGGCCGTCATGCAGGTCGTCGCCGCCGGGACGGGCGTCCGCCTCTCCGACGGCTCGACCAACGTCCTGCCCGTCGGCACCACCGAACAGGTCCACGCCGCCTGGCGCCTGCACCACGGTCTCGTCCGCCGCTCCCTCACCCGCGCCTACTACCAGGGCTGGGACATGCACCCGGGCCACCTCCCGACCCGCTACGCCGCGGTCTACGCCTTCTACCGCGAGGGCCTGGAGCATGCCGCGGCCCGGCTCGCCGCCTACGTCGGCAAGGCGGGTGGCGCGGTCATGGACGAACCCGCCACCGCCAAGGCGCTCAGCTCCTCCCTCCTGCGCGGTCTGGACTGCGGCGCCCTCGACACCGCCGAGGTCGCCCGGCTCACCGGACTGACCCGCACCGAACTGGACGCTCTCGCGGGGCGCCCGGTTCGCCAGATCCTGTCGTCACCCTCCCGCCTGCCGCTCTCCGGGCGAGACGACGGGAGTGCGACGACAGGCCCTGAAGGGCCCTGGGCGTGAGCCACCGGGCCGCCGTCACCGGGGAGCGGCGGCCCGTGCCGCTCAGCCCGCCACCTCGGCGGCCACCTGCCGCAGGGCCGCCACCGCCGCGAAGCTGCCCCGCTCGGCGACCTCCCGCAGCACCCGCAGCCCGGCCAATGTCACGTCGATGCCCGCACCCGTGCGCATATTTCCAGACGGAGCCCGTCGCCTTCGGCATCCCGCGCGGCGACCGGACCCTGGCGGTGCAGATGCTCTTCAACCCCCGGCCGCCCGAGGTGAAGGCGGCGCTCTTCGCCGCCGTCCGCGACCGCCTCCGCGACACGGCGGGCGTCCCGGAGGAAGCCTCTTCCTCTGTGCCGTCGAGACCGCGGGGGAGAACTGGTGGGCCGCCGGACGCGTCGTCGATCCGGCGACCGGCTACGACGCGCGGAGGGACCGCACCGGGGCATCCGGATGAGTCCCCCATAGCCCTTCCACATAAGGGAGTTGTGGTACGTCAGTCGTGTGCGGGCCGTATCTCGCCCGAGCCGCGGGCGATCAGCCGGGTCGGGATCTCCTCCCGGCGCGGCGGCTCGTCGGCGCCTTCCAGGCGGCGGAAGAGGAGCCCGGCGGCGGTCCGCCCCATTCGGGCCGCGTCCTGGGCGACGACGGTGACCGCCGGGCTCACCAGATCCGCCAGCTCGAAGTCGTCGAAGCCCACCAGCGCCACCGGCGCGGTGCACTGCCGCAGGACCCGTACGAGGGTGACCGTGACGCGGTTGTTCCCGGCGAACAGTGCGGTCACCGGCTCCGGCGCGTCCAGCATCGCGCGCGCCGCGGTGTGCACCCGCTCCGGTTCGGTGGTGCCGAGCGAGACCCACGCGTCGTCCACCGGCAGCCCGGCGGCGGCCATCGCGGTGCGGTAGCCGCGCAGCCGCTCCTTCGCGGTGTGGATACGCGGCTGATCGCCGATGAAGCCGATCCGGCGGTGGCCGTGCGCGATGAGATGGGCGACCGCGTCCCGCGAGCCGCCGACGCTGTCCGACAGGACGGTGTCCGCCTCGATCCGCCCGGCCGGACGGTCCACGAAGACGGTGGCGACGCCCGCGGCGATCTCCGGCGCGAGATAGCGGTGGTCGTCGCCCGCCGGGATCACCACCAGACCGTCGACCCGCCGCGCGCACAGCGCCAGCGCCAACTCCTGCTCCCGGGCCGGGTCCTCGGCGCTGGAGCCGTTGATCAGCAGCGCGCCGTGGTGCCGCGCGACCTCCTCCACGGCGCGGCTGAGCGGACCGTAGAAGGGGTCGGCGAGGTCCTCCAGGACCAGGCCGATGCTGGCGGTGCGGCCCTTGCGCAGGATCCGGGCGGAGTCGTTGCGCCGGAAGCCGAGGGCGGTGATGGCCTCCTGGACGCGGCGCTCGGTGTCCGGGGTGACGCCCGGCTCGCCGTTGACCACCCGGGAGACGGTCTTCAGCCCCACCCCGGCGCGCGCCGCGACGTCCTTCATGGTGGGACGGGTGCCGTAGCGGCGGGAGCTGCCCCGGGCGGTGTCGGTCACGTGCGGGGTCCCCCTCGGCTGCGGCTGCGGTGTTCCGCCGAGCATAGCCGCTGGACAACGTTGTCACCTGGGGTGAGACTGACCTCTCCGTCACCGGACCGGCGCCGTCGGTCCCCACGTCCACCAGGAGAAGCGGCACCGATGCAGAAGGACCTCAGCGCAGCCCTGGACATCGGCGGAACCAAGATCGCCGGAGCCCTGGTGGACGGGCACGGCAGGCTGCTCGTACGCACCACCCGGCCCACCCCCGCCGACCGGGACGCGGCCACGGTGATGCGCGCGGTGGCCGCCGTGGCCGGCGAGTTGACCGCGGCGCCGCAGTGGGCGCGGGTGGGCGCGGTCGGTATCGGCAGCGCCGGTCCGGTGGACGCGGCGGCCGGGACGGTCAGCCCCGTCAACATCCCCGGCTGGCGCGGCTTCCCGCTGGTCGCGGGCGTCCGCGCGCTCACCGGCGGCCTCCCCGTCGTGCTGATGGGCGACGGGGTGGCGATGGCGGCGGCCGAGCACTGGCAGGGCGCGGCGCGTGGCCGGGCCAACGCGCTGTGCATGGTGGTCTCCACGGGCGTCGGCGGCGGCCTGATCCTGGGCGGTCGCCCGCACCCCGGGCCCACCGGCAACGCCGGGCACATCGGTCACATCAGCGTCGACCTAGACGGGGACCGCTGCCCGTGCGGCGCCCGCGGCTGTGTGGAGCGGATCGCCAGCGGCCCGAACATCGTCCGCCGCGCACGGGAGAACGGCTGGCGGCCGGGGCCCGGCGGCGAGGACGGCGCGGCGGCGGTGGCGGCCGCGGCGCGCGCCGGGGATCCGGTCGCCCGGCATTCCTTCGAACGGGCCGCCCAGGCGCTGGCCGCCGGGATCGCCGCCACCGCGGCGCTCGTGGAGATCGAAATCGCCGTCGTCGGCGGCGGGGTGGCGGGCGCCGGCGAGGTGCTGTTCGCGCCGCTGCGCCGGGCGCTGCGGGAGTACGCGACGCTCTCCTTCGTGGCCGGGCTGACCGTCGTCCCCGCGGAGACGGGCACGGACGCCGGCCTGGTGGGCGCCGCCGCGGCCGCCGCACAACAGTTCCGCCTCGACGCCTTCGCCGCCACGTTCTGACGGTCCGTCGGGTTCACGTGCCAGGCCGTATTGCCGGGCTCGTCCTGGTACACCCGGTACCGATCCGCCCTTCCGTGTGCGGATGTACGGACCGGACACCGCGAACCCCGTCGTCCCGGCGGACGATCCGATGCCCCGGAGGCGTCCCGGGCGCTCGTCCGGCGCCTTAACCTGGTGCACGTCGGAAGAGGCGGGCAGGGAAACGGCCGACGGCGACGTCGGGCAGTGGGAGGAACGGCGACGTGGCTTCGGGGGAGCGCGGACAGCGCGGGGCGGACGAGGGCAACGGCGGGGGCGGGGACGGTTCCGCCGGGCCGGACGAGGGCAACGGCGGGGGCGGGGACGGTTCCGCCGGGCCGGACGACGTGACGGCGGGGCTGCCGGGCCCGGATGCCGGGAAGCAGGCGGGCGGCGGGGCCGGCGCCCGGGCCGAGGACGATCTGGCGGGCCGTCTGCTCGGCGGCCGCTACCGCGTCACCGGCCGGATCGGCCGCGGCGGCATGGGCGTGGTCTGCCGCGCCGTGGACGAGGTGCTGGGCCGCGAGGTCGCCGTCAAGGTGCTGCGCGCCTACACCGACGCCTCGGCTCCGGAGCTGGCCGATCTGCGCACCCGTATGCAGCGCGAGGCGCGCGCCGCGGCCCGGATCCGGCACTCCGGCGTGATCACCGTCCATGACGTCATCGACGAGGGCGGACGCCCCGTCATCGTCATGGAGCTGGTGGACGGGCCGTCGCTGGACGACGCGGTCGGGCGCCGCGGCGGCATCGAGCCGCGCGAGATGGCCGCGATCGGCGCCCGGGTGATGGACGCGCTGGACGCCGCGCACCGCGCCGGGGTGCTGCACCGCGATGTGAAGCCCGGCAACGTCCTGCTGGACAGCAGCGGCCGGGTGGTCCTCACCGACTTCGGCATCGCCAGCATCGAGGCCCCCGGCGACGGCGCCGAGACCCACATCACCCGCAGCGGCGAACTGGTCGGCTCGCTCGACTACCTCCCGCCCGAGCGCGCCCAGGGCATGGGCCCGAGCCCCGCGTCCGACATCTGGTCGCTGGGCATGACGCTGTACGCGGCGGTCGAGGGCGGTTCCGCGCCGTTCCGCCGTACGTCGGTGTACTCCACGCTGACGGCGATCGTCACCGAACCGCTGCCGGAGCCCCGGCGGGCCGGGCCGCTGACGCCGGTGCTGCACGCGCTGATGGCGAAGAACCCGGCGGACCGGCCGGACGCGGCGCGCGCCCGGGAGATGCTGCAGGCCGTCGCCGACGGGGGCGATCCGGGGGCGATGCCGGTGCCCGGCGCGCCGCATCTGCCGACGGCCACGGACATCAAGCCGGTGGGCCCGCCCCCCCCGCCGCGGCCGTTCGGGGCGGCGGGGGCGGGCGGCAACGGTTCGGGTGCGCCCACCGGTTGGCTCTCCGGGCCGGGTGCGGCGGGTTCGTCCTCGCAGGCGCCGTCGGGCGGCCCGGAGCCGGTCCACGATCAGCCGACCGCGGTGGTCGGCGCGGTGGCGGCGTCCCGCTCCGCACGGGACACCGCGCCGCTGCCGCGCCCGCGCCGCGGCGGGCGGATCGCGCTCGCCGTCGCCGCCGTGCTGGTGGTGCTCGCGACCGGCGGCGGGGTGACGTATCTGATGGTCGGCGACAAGGGCGAGCCCGCCGCGCGGGGCGGGTCGCCGGCGCCGTCCGACGGCAGTGCCGGCCGCGCCACCGAGCCCGGGGCGCCGATCTCCCCGGACGCCAAGAGCAGCCACAAGGGCGACGGCAAGAACACGGCCACGGACGGTGGCGCGGGCAATGCCGGGGAGAGCCCGGGCGGCGAACCGCCGCGGACGGACGAGCCGTCCGACGGCACCTCCTCCCCGGCGGACGACCCGAGCACCGGTGACGGCGGCCACGGTGGCGGTGCGGATGGCGGAAACGAGTCAGGAGACCCCACCGGTGGCGGCAGCACCCCGCCGCCGGAGACCTCGTGCACCCCCGGGGGCACCGGGAAGACGAACTGCGTGGTGTGGCGCACCGCCGATTCGTACACCGCGTCCGGTCAGAAGGCCGGTGTGGTGAACGGCGGCACCAACTACTTCTACTGCCAGGCGAATCTGGGCCGCCGGGAGACCTCCGGCCGGTGGACCAACGTCTGGTGGGCCAAGACGGACGACGACAGCGGCAACACCGGCGTCTATATCAGCGTCGTCTACCTCAAGGGCGGCGCCAACGACCAGCCGATGCCGGGGCTGCCGGTCTGCTGAACGCCGCCGTGGGGGGGGGGGGGGGGGGCCCCCCCCCCCCGGGGGGCGGGGCAGCCGCCCCCGGGCGGGGGGGCCCCGCCAAGAGCGGCGTGGGGGGGGGGCGCCCGCGCCACGGCAGCGAC
>NZ_JBHYGX010000016.1:3332-106663 GCF_042739975.1 Streptomyces sp. NPDC059080 | reverse complement strand
TCACACCCTCTCCACCCACCACCGCCCCGCCCAACGGCCCGGCGTGGCGGGGGGGGCCCGGCCCCCCCCCCCCGGGGGGGCGGGGGCCCCCCCCCCCCCCCCACGAAGGGGTCCGGACTCAGGCGCCCTTCTCGGGGGTCACCCGGTAGACGACGGTGGCGTGCGCGGGCACCGTCACCGTGATCTCGCCGCTGGTGTGCCGGTCGGTGTGCTGCCACAGGTCCCGCAGTCGGTAGCCGGGCGCCTCGGGCAGTCCGGCGGCGGTCGCGCTGGTGGTGATCCGCTGCTCGCCGTCGCTCTCGTTGAACAGCGCGACCGCCCGGTCCCCGCCGGCCAGCTCCTTGACCAGCGTCCACCGCCCGTCGGCGCTGTCCAGCACGGTCGCCTGGTGGCCCAGCGGATCCTGATCGAGCGCGATGACGTCGTCGTTGCGGAGGATGTCGTACGTCTGCGGGGACGCGGTGCGCAGATCGGTACCGATGAGCAGCGGCGCGGCCATCATCGCCCAGAGGGTGAAGTGGCTGCGGTACTCGATGTCCGTCATGCCGCCGTTGCCGACCTCCAGCATGTCCGGGTCGTTCCAGTGACCGGGACCGGCGTACGGGGCGAGCGGCAGATTCTTTTTCAGAATGTCCAGCATGCTCGACCAGCTGTCGCTGATGTCACCGGTGGTACGCCACGACTGCCCGAGGTCCGCGGCCCATTCCCAGGGTTTGTTCTCACCCCATTCGCAGATGCTGTACGTGATCGGGCGGCCGGTGGCGCGCAGCGCGTCGCGCATGGCGGTGTAGCGCTGCCGGGCGTCCGCGCCTTGGTTGTTGCAGTTGTCGTACTTGAGATAGTCCACGCCCCAGTCGGCGAACTGCCGGGCGTCGGATTCCTCATGGCCCAGCGCCCCGGGAAAACCGATGTCGCTGCAGGTCCTGGTGCCCGCACTGGTGTAGATGCCGAACTTCAGCCCCTTGGCGTGGACGTAGTCGGCGACCGCTTTGATGCCGTGCGGAAAACGGATCGGATCGGGGACGAGTTGTCCCTTCGGATCGCGGGTGGGCATCGCCCAGCAGTCGTCGAGATTGACGTAGGTGTATCCGGCGTCCTTGAGTCCTTTGTCGATGAAGAGATCGGCGATCTCCTTGACCATTTTCTCGTTGAATCCCAGGCCGCAGTGCGTGGAATTCCAGTTGTTGAATCCCATCGGGGGAGTGGCGGCGAGTCCGTCCGCGGCCTTGCTGGTGGCGGGGGTCCGGGCGGCGGACGGCGGGGCGGCTGTCGCGGCGACGCAGAGCAGCGCGGCGGACAGCGCGCCGAGGGCCGCGGTACGCCGTCGGCGGGTGGCGGGGGAGCGTAGGAGCTGACGCATGATCAGGTCTCCGTCCTCGGGGGATGGGTGGGGATGGGGCGGTCGCTCGTGAGAGGTGACGGTAGAACGCGTTGAACTCTGTTGGAAGAGGCGCGTCGTGCGGCGGACTGGCTCTGAACGGCCTTGATACTGCCGCCGTTTGGTTCCGGAAGCGGGTCGTATCCCCTCGCGTCTGCGCGAATGAGTGCGTTCGTGTGCGAGGTGCGGGGCGGGTTGTGGTGACGTCGAGCCGGGGCCGGCGGCACGGCATTCATGGGCGGCGACTTCCCTTACCGGGCTTACGGGCCTCGCCGTTATGGCGGGAAGGGGCCGCTCGGTGACGCCGATGCGCGCGATTCCCAGGCGATGCGCCGCCGTCATATGCGGATGTCGGCGTTCCCCGCGCCCGTGCGCGGGCGGGGGTTTCGGTCCGGGAGGCACTGGGGAGCGCTTGGTTGCCGAGGGCTTCGCGGGGCGGGATACGAGGTGGTGTCCCCACCGCGGCGCAGTTCGCGACCGGCGCGTGCACGGGGGCCGCGCAGCGCCCCGCGTCCACGGCGCCGCCGCGCGCTGCGCACCGTCCCCGGCTGTGCGCGCGGCCCGTGGATTCGCGCGTATTCCGTGGCAGGCTGGTGCGGGCAACTCACCTGGTTCCAGAGAAGAGGGGACACCGTGATCGTCTGGCTGAACGGCACGTTCGGTGCGGGCAAGACCACAGCGGCGCAGGAATTGCTCGACCTGCTTCCCGGGAGCACGCTCTACGACCCCGAACTCCTCGGTCAGGGCCTGCGGATGATGCTGCCCGCCAAGCGCCTGGAGGAAATCGACGACCTCCAGGACCTGCCCGCCTGGCGCCGGTTGGTCGTGGACACCGCGGCGGCGCTGCTGACCGAGGTCCCCGGCCCCTTGGTGACCCCGATGACGTTGTTGCGTCAGGAATACCGCGACGAAATCTTCGGCGCGCTCGCCGCCCGCCGCATTCAGGTCCGGCATTTTCTGCTGGATGCGGAGGAAACGATCCTGCGGGAGCGGATCGCGCACCGCGAGGAGACCGCCGCCGACCGGGCGAGCGCGGCGCAGGTCCGCCGCTGGGGGCTGGACGCCCTCACCTTGTACGCCGAGGCGATGAGCTGGCTCAAGGGCGACGCGTACGTGGTGGACACCGGGCGGCTGACGCCCCGGCGGGCCGCGGAGGAGATAGCCGAGGCGGTGCGCTCCGGCACGGCCGACTGCGGCATCGTGCAGACACCGGAGCCCACCGCCGAAACCCTCGCCGCCGGCGTCCTGCTCTTCGACGACGCCGACCGCTTCCTCCTCGTCGACCCCACCTACAAACCGGGCTGGGAGTTCCCCGGCGGCATCGTCGAGCACGGCGAACCGCCCACCCAGGCCGGACTCCGTGAAGTCGTGGAGGAGTTGGCGCTCCGGCTGCCGCGCACCCCGCGCCTCCTCGTCCTGGACTGGGAGGCGCCCGAACCGCCGGGGTTCGGCGGTCTGCGGCTGCTCTTCGACGGCGGCCGCCTCACCGACGAGCAGACCCGCGGAGTACGGCTCCCCGGCGCGGAGCTGCGCGAATGGCGCTTCGTCACCGAGTCCGAGGCGGAACACCTGCTGCCGCCGGTCCGCTTCCGCCGGTTGCGCTGGGCGCTACGGGCCCGCGAACGCGGCTGCCCGATGCTGCTGGAGCGGGGCGTTCCGGCGGGCGGCTAGGGGTGTCCGTAAAGTCCCGTCGTTCGCCCGGAGGGCGGGGGTGCGGGGCCGGCGGCGGGGGCGCGCCAGGCGTGAGGTGACCGGCGCGCGACGGGGCGGCGTGCGCCGGTCCGGGAGCCGTTGGACGGTGCGTGCCCGGGACGGGCGCCCCCGCTCGGACACGCCGCCACGCTTCCCCGGGCCGTCGGCCGATCGCGCCACCCCGGGCGCCCGCGCCGCTCGCGGACGTCCGGTGACGTACGCCGTCGATCCGGCCGGTCAGCCGCGCTCGGCCGCGTACCGCTGGAGGAACAGCGCCTCGGCGAGCGACAGTCGCTCCAGCTCCTGCGGGGAGACGCTCTCGTTCACGGCGTGGATCTGCGCGTCGGGCTCGCTCAGGCCGATCAGCAGGATCTCCGTCTCGGGGTAGAGCGACGCCAGGGTGTTGCACAGCGGGATGGAGCCGCCCATTCCGGCGATCTGCATCTCCTGGCCGTCGTACGCCTCCCGGAGCGCCGACGCCATCGACGCGTACGCCGGGCTGTCGGTGTCGGCGCGGAACGCCTGGCCCTGGCCGACCTGTTCGACGGCGACCCGCGCGCCCCAGGGCGCGGCGTTCTCCAGATGGGCGGTGAGCAGCCGCGTCGCCCTGGCGGCGTCGGTGCCCGGCGGCACCCGCAGGCTGATCAGCGCCCGGGCGCCCGCCTGGACGGACGGGGTGGCGCCGACGACCGGCGGGCAGTCGATGCCGAGGACGGTCACGGCGGGCCGTGCCCAGATCCGGTCGGCGATCGTGCCGCTGCCGATCAGCCCGACGCCGTCCAGCACCTTCGCGTCCTTGCGGAACTCCTCCTCCGGGTACTGGAGTCCCTCCCAGGTGGCATCCGCGGCGAGGCCGTCCACCGTTGTGGAACCGTCCTCGGCGCGCAGCGAGTCCAGGACGCGGACCAGCGCCGCCAGCGCGTCGGGCGCGGCGCCGCCGAACTGACCGGAGTGCAGATTTCCCGCCAGGGTGTCGACGGAGACCCGCACCAGCGTCATCCCGCGCAGCGTCGCGGTCGCCGTCGGCAGCCCGACGCGGAAGTTCCCGGCGTCCCCGATGACGATGGCGTCCGCGGTCAGCAGCTCCGGGTGCGCCTCGGCGTACCGCTCCAGGCCACCGGTGCCCTGCTCCTCCGAACCCTCCACGATCACCTTGACGTTCACCGGCACGCCGCCGTGCTCCCGCAGCGCCCGCAGCGCCGTCAGATGCAGGATCACGCCGCCCTTGCAGTCCGCCGCGCCCCGGCCGTACCAGCGGCCGTCCCGCTCGGTCAGGGTGAACGGCGGGGAGTCCCAGGCGGCCTCGTCCAGCGGCGGCTGCACGTCGTAGTGCGCGTACAGCAGCACCGTCGGCGCGCCCTGAGGGCCGGGCAGGAAGCCGTAGACCGACTGCGTACCGTCCGGGGTGTCGAGCAGCGCCACGTCCTGGAAGCCGTCGGCCCGCAGCGCGTCGACGATCCAGCCGGCCGCCGCCTCGCACTCGCTCTTCGGGAACTGCTCGGGATCCGCGACCGACCGGAAGGCCACCAGCTCGGCCAGTTCGGTACGGGCGCGGGGCTGCAACGCGGCGACGGTACGGGCCAGCGGGCTGTCAGACATGGACGCTCCTTGTGGGCGCGGGTGTGCCTCCGGACCCGCGGTCCGTCCGGCGGGGTGCCGCGGGCGGCCCGGAGATACGGGTGCGAATCCCCCCGATCTTCCCACAGACGTTCGAGCCGAGCGCGGCCCGTAGGATGCGGACGGTAGGCGCAGCACGGATTCGAACGGGAGCAGAAACGCCGGTGAGCAGCGAGCAGGCAGCCCAGGACAACGAGCAGGTGTGGGACGTCGTGGTGGTGGGCGCCGGTCCCGCGGGCGCCTCGGCGGCGCACGCGGCGGCGTGCGCGGGGCGCCGGGTGCTGATCCTGGAGAAGGCGGAACTGCCCCGCTACAAGACCTGCGGCGGCGGCATCATCGGCCCCTCCCGCGACTCCCTGCCGCCCGGTTTCACGCTGCCGTTGCGCGACCGGGTGCACGCCGTCACCTTCTCGCTCAACGGCAAGCTGACCCGCACCCGCCGCTCCAAGAGCATGCTGTTCGGGCTCATCAACCGCCCCGAGTTCGACGAGGGCCTGGTCAAGGCGGCCAAGGACGCGGGCGCCGAGATCCGTACCGGCGTGGCGGTCTCCCGGGTCGAGCAGCACGGCGCGATGGTGCCCGACCGACGGACGGTCGCCGTGGTGCTCAGCGGCGGCGAGGTCATCCTCGCCCGCGCGGTGGTCGGCGCGGACGGCAGCGCGGGCCGGATAGGCGCGCATGTCGGCGTCAAGCTCGACCAGGTCGACCTCGGTCTGGAGGCCGAGATCCCGGTGCCGCCGACCGTCGCCGAGGACTGGAAGGGCCGCGTCCTGATCGACTGGGGCCCGCTGCCCGGCAGTTACGGCTGGGTCTTTCCCAAGGGCGACACCCTCACCGTCGGCGTGATCTCCGCCCGCGGCGAGGGCGCCGCGACCAAGCGGTACCTGGAGGACTTCATCGCCCGGCTCGGCCTCGCGGGCTTCGAACCGGCCGTCTCCTCCGGCCATCTGACGCGCTGCCGCACCGAGGACTCGCCGCTCTCCCGCGGCCGCGTCCTCGTCGCCGGGGACGCCGCCGGGCTGTTGGAGCCGTGGACGCGGGAGGGCATCTCCTTCGCGCTGCGCTCGGGGCGGCTGGCGGGTGAGTGGGCGGCCCGCGTCGCCGAGGCACACGACGCCGTGGACGCCCGCCGCCAGGCCCTCAACTACGCCTTCGCCATCAAGGCGGGTCTCGGCGTCGAGATGAGCGTCGGCCGCCGGATGTACGCCGTCTTCGCGCGCCGCCCCGGCCTGCTGCACGCCGTCCTCACCGGCTTCCGCCCCGCCTGGAACGCCTTCGCCGACATCACCCGTGGCACGACCACTCTCGGCGAACTGGTCCGCAGCCATCCGCTGGCCCGCCGCGCGCTGGACGTCATGGACCGGCGGCAGGCCAAGGAGGGGTGAGCCCGGGGCCCGCGTCGAGGGCTGACCGACAGCCGGTCAGCCCTTGCGCAGCAGCAGATGGCCCCGGCGGAACCGTTCCCCTTCGCCCGGCTCACGCAGCATTCGTCCCACTTCGGTGAACCCGGCTTTCCCGGTCAGCTCCGCGAGGTCGTCGATCGGCCACCGGTAGGCGGTCGTCACCTTGTGGTCGAACGTCGTGACCGGCCCGCCTTCCGACTCGAAGAAGCCGAGCAGGAGGTGGCCGTCGGGCGCGAGCACCCGCTGGAACTCGGAGAAGTACGAGGGCAGATGCCGGGGCGGGGTGTGAATGACCGAGTACCAGGACACGATGCCGTGCAGGGTGCCGTCAGCGAGGTCCAGGGCGTCCATGGAGCCGACCTCGAACCGCAGGTCCGGGTATGCCTCGCGGGCCAGACCGATCATCACCGGCGACAGATCGATGCCGAAGGCGTCCAGCCCCAGGCCCCGCAGGTGCGCGGTCAGGTACCCGGGGCCGCACCCCAGCTCGGCGACGGGCCCGCCACCGGGGGCGAGCTCGGCGAACGCGGCGAGTACGGCACGGTCCAGCGGAAGCCCGTCCAGCGAATCGCGGGTGAGGTCGGCGTAGAGAGCGGCAATGGCGTCGTAGGCGCCCGCCGTTGTTTCGAGGTACGAGGAAGTTTCGGTCACGAGCGAGAAGAGTAGGGGCTCTTCCGGCGGCGTGTTGACTGAAGAAGCGGAGAGGGGCTGGGGGGTGGCTACGGGCTTCGGGGGGCGTGCGGGTACTTCTCGGCCTCGGCCCGTCCCGCCGTCATATCGGCCCGCTGTCATACGGGCCCGCCGTCATATCGGCCCGTTGCCGTACCGTTTCCGTACCGGCGTGACAGCGCCTCGCCCCTGCCGGTCGACGGGCCGGTTCACGCCTCCGTGATGCGGAAGACGGGGTGACGCGGGGCCGCGGCGTGCAGCGCCTCGTCGGGGGAGTCGGCGGTGACCTCGCCGAAGTACGACTTGACCTCCCAGCCCCAGCGCCGCAGATAGGCCCGCAGCAGCTCCGGGGTCTCGCTCGGCGGCAGCTCCACGGCGGTGAACGCACGGGTGCGGCGCCCGACCTGCAACTGTCCGCCACCGGCCGCGCGCATGTTGCGCACCCAGTCGGACTCCCCGCGCGCGGAGACGAGATAGCGTGCGCCGTCGTACGTCATCGGGTTGACGGGGACCCGCCGCCAGGTGCCGCTCTTGCGGCCCCGGACGGAGAGGTCCGCCGCACCGGCGAGGCTGATACCGCGGCGGGCCAGCCAGCCGACGGCGGCGTTGAAGCGGGCGGTCGTACGGCCGGGCTTGAGGTAGCGGGACATCTGGCCCTCCGGGGCGCTCAGGACTGATTTCGGCACTGCGGTGGTGCGAAGAACGGGCTCGGGCACCAAAGTGTGAGCACTGCTCTCGCTTGAGATCAGTGTGCACGAACGAGGTGCGGGCAGGCAAGAGCGCTGCTCTCGTTTTGTTTCGCCGACCGCCTTGTGGTGCGGTGATCCGATGGATGGCAGACTCCCTGCCATGACGGCGATCCGAGGGGCCAGGGAGCGGGCCCGCAGCGAAATCACCGCGGCCATCAAGGACGAGGCCCGCACGCAACTCGCGGCCGAGGGCGCCACCAAGCTCTCCCTGCGCGCCGTGGCCCGCGCCCTGGGAATGGCCTCCTCCGCGCTCTACCGCTACTTCCCCAGCCGCGATGACCTGCTTACCGCCCTGATCCTCGACGCGTACCACGCGATCGGCGCGGCGGCGGAGGCGGCGGATCCCGGGGCGGGCGGATCGGGGCCGAGCGGATCGGGGCCGAGTGGATCGGCTGAGCCCGGTGGGCCGGTCGTGGTGGGTGGGCCGGATGCGGCCGTATGCGTCGAGCGTTGGGCCGCCGTCTGCGGCGGGGTCCGCGCCTGGGCGCTGGCCCATCCGCACGAGTACGCCCTGATCTACGGCACGCCCGTCCCCGGCTACCGCGCCCCGCAGGCGACGGCGGCGCCCGCCGGGCGGGTCGCCCGCGCACTGATCGCCGTGGTCTGCGACGCCCACGCCGCCGGCGCGCTCCGCGAGCCCCCCGGTCCGCTGCCCGACACGCTCGCGGACGAGGCGCGCGCCCTCATGACGGAGCTGGACATCGACCTGCCCGCCCCCGTCGTGGCAGCCCTGGTCGCGACCTGGGCCCAACTCTTCGGTCTGATCAGCTTCGAGCTGTTCGGCCAGTTCAACCGGGTTGTCGAGGACCGCGATGCCTTTTTCGCGCATACGGTCCGGCGACTTGCGGGAGGTGTGGGGCTCAGTGCTGATCCGGCCGGCTCTGCTTGATCTGGGGGCTCGGGCCTTCCGGCCCGACTGTGATGTGGCTGGCCCGACGGTTCGTACGTGGTACGAGGTGTGCGGCTACGGGTGTGCCCCGGGCGGCGCTGCGCCTCGCGCGCGGCACGTGGGGGCGTGGGGCGTGGGGCGTGGCCGGTTCCTCCCAGAGGGTGGGCTGGGCGACGGCGGCTGCTGACTCTCACCCAACGGCGGTGCGTGCGAGGGCCGGTGGCCCCTCGGGTGCCGCCGCCAGCGGGGGCGGGGGCGACAGCCCGGCGCTGGGCCCACACGTCACCGCGGCCGACGAACGCCGCCCCTCGCCCCGCCACCCCTCCGTCAGATGCCGCCATGCTCCTCCCAGAGCCGCACAAGCGCCTCGTCGCCGTTCACTGTCAGGCCGTCCCACGGGGCGCGGTTCCACAGGGTGAGGTAGAGCGCTTCGGCGGGCCCCTCGACGCTCAGGTCGGCGGGCTCGTCCGTCCCCGCGCCGCCGCGCTTCCCGGAGGTCCGCAGGGTGCGCGCCGGTGCCTCGGACAGGTGGACCGTCCACTCCGCGTCGGCCGCATCCGTAGCCCGCACCCGCAGGGTCTTCGGCTGCGCGGTGCGTACCCGGCTGCGCTTCTGGCTGTGGATCCCGGTCAGTATCTCGTCGATGCCGTCGGCGGCGAAGGCGGGCGGCAGCGGTGTGAGCGTGGCGCCGAGGGCCTGTTGGGCGTCGGCGCGGTGGATGGCCGTCTCGTGCGCCTGCCGCCGGGCCCAGAAGGCGAGCGGCGACGGGGCGGGCAGGAAGGCCCATGCGGCGAGGGAAGGCGGTGCCTCGTGCAGCGCCACCACCAGGCGGTGATGGCCCTCCCGCAGCCACGGCACCAGCTCCTGATCGGCAAGATCGGGAGCGGCGTCCGGCGTCGAGGGCTGCTCCAGTCCCTCGGTCACATACCGCGCGGCCCAGTGGTGCACCCGGCCCACGTGGGCGACCAGATCGCGCATCCGCCACTCCGGACACGCCGGAATCCGGGCGTCGGGCCCGGCCTCCTCCGCGGCGGCGGCCAGCAGCGCTCCGTCCAGCCGCAGTGCTTCGACGAATTCGGTGATCTCCATGCCTCCGAGTCTGCCAGCCACCACTGACAACGGAGCCCGACGCCCGTGCTCACCCGCCCGCGGCCCCTCGCCCACGGCTGGTCCCGGCGCCCGCCTCCGCTCACCCCGTCCGCGTCAACACCCGTATCCGTCCGTGTGATGTCCTTGTTCGCAGGCGTCACCGGCCCTCCGGAGGCGGTGTGTTGCCGAGTCTTACAGGTCCTTGACGAGACCTGACGAGCGTTGACGGGTCCGTCCGGTCGACCCCGGCAGCATGACCGACTCCACCGGCGTCTTCGACGGTGCGGCCCCCGGGAGGCGAGCACGTGCGATGAGAGATCGCCGAGGGATGCGCCGCAGGAATCCCCACCGTGTTTTGTTCCGGTACGATACAAAGCCAGAATGGGAACGTGACCCAGACTCGGACAACCAGGCTGGAGCGGGGCCGTGCCTCCCTCGGACCCGCACTGGAGCTCGTACACACCGGACGCGCCCCCACCCGCGCGGTCCTCACCTCGGAACTCGGCGTGACCCGCGCGACCGCCGGAGCCGTCGCGGCGGAGCTGGAAGCCCTCGGCCTGATCACCGTCGACTCCCGGCCGACCGCCTCCGCCGGCTCCCAAGGGAGGCCGTCCCACCGCCTGTTCGTCAACGAACGCGGCCCGGTGGTGCTCGCCGCACAGATCCACGCCGACGGCTTCCGTGTCGCCCTGGTGGGGCTCGGCGGGCGCATCGTGGCCACCACCACCGGCAGCGGCACCATCCCCGCCGACCCGGCCCATGTCCTCGCCGAGGCGGTCGGCGCGGGCGCCGGGCTGCTGCGGGAGACCGGCCGCCGCTGCCTGGGGGCGGGCCTCGCCGTCCCGTCGGCCGTCGCCGAACCGGACGGCGAGGCGTTGAACCCGCTCCACCTCGCCTGGCCCGCCGGTGCCCCCGTACGGGAGCTCTTCCAGCGGGCGCTCGCCGACGCTGCGATCCCGGGCGTCACCGAGGCGATCGGTTTCAGCGGCAACGACGTCAACCTCATGGCCCTCGCCGAACACCGGCACGGCGCCGGACGAGGCGCCCGTGACCTGCTGTGCGTCGCCTCCGGGCACCGGGGCGTGGGCGGCGCGCTGGTCCTCGACGGGCGCCTGCACAGCGGCAGTTCGGGGCTCGCCCTGGAGGTGGGCCACCTCACGGTGCACCCCGAGGGCGCCCCCTGCCACTGCGGCAGCCGCGGCTGCCTGGACGTCGAGGCCGACCCCCTGGCCTTCCTGAACGCGGCCGGACGCACCCCGGGCCCCGAGGGCTCTCTGCTCCATCAGGCCGCCGACCTGCTGCGCACTGCGTACGACGACCCCGCCGTACGCGCCGCAGCCGACCTGCTCATCGACCGTCTCGGCCTGGGCCTGGCCGGGCTGGTGAACATCCTCAACCCGGACCGCATCATCCTCGGCGGTCTGCACCGCACCCTTCTGGAGGCCGACCCGGAACGGCTCCGTGCCGTCGTCGCCGAACGCAGCCTCTGGGGCCGCAGCGGCGGCGTACCGATCCTGCCCTGCGGCCTCGACCACAACAGCCTCGTCGGCGCGGCGGAACTCGCCTGGCAGCCGGTGCTGGACGACCCGCTGGTCGTGCAGGGGGAGCGGAGGGCGTAGGCGGTTCCGGCCACTCCTGCCGGACCGGCGCGGCAGGAGGGCGGCACAGCGCCGTTCGGGGCCGCCGCATCTGCCGTGTGAGCAGGTGGGAGGGCCCGCATGCATGCCAACCGCCCTCTCCGGAAGGGCGGTTGGCGGCGACCGGCCCGCGGCGTTGTCAGTGGTCCCGGTTACGTTGTGTGACATGGAGAACGGGCGAGGGAACCAGGTGAACCAGCCGGGCCGGACGGACCACTCGCACCGGCCGAACGAAGCGGGCCGGCCGGACCACCCGCACCCGTCGGGCGAAGCGGGCCGGTCGGACGGCAGGAGCCGCCCCGCGGGCGCGGGCTCGCCGATCCCGCGGGGCGATGCTCCGGACCGCGCGGGGACATGCCAGGGCGGACGTGTGCCCGCCACGCCGCCCGTCACGTCGCCCGTCACGGCCTGGCCGCCGCCCGGGTGCCCGGCGCCACTTCGCTGTTGCCCGCCCGTAGGCTGCCGTCATGATTGCCGAAGCCCTGGCCCGCAGCCCTTACGTCAGCCTCGTCACGTACCGGCGCAGTGGCGCCCCGGTGGCGACCCCGGTGTGGGCCGTCGCCCAAGGAGACGAGCTGCTGGTGTGGACGCGGAGCGACAGCGGAAAGGTCAAACGGCTGCGCCGCGACACCCGGGTGACGGTCACCCCGTGCGATGTGCGGGGCAACCTCACCGAGGGCGCGGACACCCTCGAAGGGACCGCCCGCCTCATGGAGGAGCCCGAGGGCCTGGCCCGGGTGCGACGCGCGATGGCCGGCAAGTACGGACTGCGCTTCCGCATCCTCGACACCGGAGGCGCCCTGCTCCGCCGGGGCAAGCGGCCGCACGTGGGCATCGCCGTCACCTTCCCCCGCTGAGCCCCCGGCACGCCCGACCGCCGAGCGCGTTCCGCGCCCCCTCCCGGCCGTACTCAGCCCTCGGCGGTCCGGTGCCCGCCATCCTCCGATGGCCGGACGAAGCAGTTCGGCGGCACCGTGCCCCATCCCGTGAGGCGTCCACTGGATCAGCGCTGCACCGCCCGCCGCCCGCAAGGCGGCGAGTTCGGCCGCCGCGGCCTACGGGTTCGACAGCTCCTGCCCCGCCAGGGCGGACTTGCCGTCGAAGTGGTGGTACCTGCTGCCCTGCCCGACCCCGGGGGCCTGTAGGCCCGCTTCCAGGCCGGAAACCGTTCAGCCGACCCCCGCACCCCGTATCCGGGTGCGTGGGCCGGCTGCCGTCCAGGTGTGTTCCAGAAGGGTGCCGGTCCGGTGCGGTGGACCCGGTACCGGCTCCTGCGGCGCGAGGGGGAGGGCGGGCAGCGTGAACCACACGACCTTCCCGGCGCCGTCCGGGCGTACGCCCCAGCTCTCGCTGAGCGCGGCGATCAGGGCCAGGCCGCGGCCGCAGGTCTCCCAGGTGTCGGCGGCCCGCAGCTGGGGCAGCCGCGGATCGTGATCGTGCACGGCGACAGTCAACTGGTCGATGAGTACGCAGAGTTGGACGGTGCACTGCTTGCTGGGGCGGGCGTGCCGGTGCACATTCGCGAGGAGTTCGGTGAGGCCGAGCGCGGCCGGATCCACGAGCGGATCGAGGTGCCAGTACCGCAGTTGGGCCGAGATGACGTGGCGCACCTGCCCGATACGGGCCGGGAGGGCCTGGAGCTCCACCGTGCAGTGTCTGCTGGGCTGCCTGATCACGACGCGACTCCCTGATGAGGCCGGGCGTCCCGCGGGGCGGGGCGAAGACCGAACCCGGCGACGAACACCGCAGCGTCATCGCCGGTGAACCCTCAGTGATACAGGTCCAGGGTCGGTCCGGAGCGGCGCGCCCGCAACCGCAGCCCTGCCGGGCGGCCGCCGTCCGCACCCGCCCCCGGCGTACGGAAACCCCCGCGCGCCCCTCACGAACCGGTGCCCGCCGTCCCGCCCATGCCGACGGCGACCGTGCCCCGAACGGCGCAGCGGTCACCTGCAGGTTCAAGCTCACCCAAGACAGACCAGGTGAACGGCCCGGCCGGGAGCGGAGCCGTAACGGGCGAGCCGGTTGCTCGCGGTGTTCAGGTCCGCGGTGCGTGGGCCGCCTGTACCGCGTCAAGGAAGCGATCGGGTGCGCCCAGGGTCAGCGAATAGCGGTTGCCGTTCAGGCGGGCCAGGGCCCGGTCGCGGGCGGCGAACAGTGGCTTGTGCACCTGGACCGCACCGAGCGGCGCGCTGTCGATCTCCTTGCCGTAGCTCGTCAGCAGCGCGAGCCTGCCGTCCCGGATCACGACCTGCCCGGCCCGGGTCAGGGACCGCAGCGATCGTTCGATGTGCACGCCGGTCGCGTTGAACTCGGGCTCGGCCATGCCGGCCACCTCCTCGCCAAGGGCAGGTGCCCCTCACCGCCCCGTATGGGGGCAGTGTGCACGGCCTTCGCGTCGTGCACCAGTGCCCCCGGAGCCGGTCCGTGCGGACGCCTGTCGCCCAGGCTCTCCTTGGGGCCTCCCAAAGGCACGTTTATGCAGGTGAGAAGCGTACGTGAGGTGGCTATAGTCGAATTCGGCCCGCCTCTTCGTACGGGCTCACAACCCTTGAGGAGCGCTCCGGTGAGCACCGCACAGCAGCCGCACACCCCGCACCGCGCCGGCGCCGACGGCGCACCGCAGGCGGCCGTCCACGCCCCGATGCCGACCGCCGACGTCGACCGCACCGATCAGGACTACCGCAGCTGGCTGAAGGAATCCGTCCGCAAGGTCCAGGCGGACGCCAACCGCACCGCCGACACCCATCTGCTGCGCTTCCCGCTCCCCGAGGAGTGGGGCATCGATCTCTACCTCAAGGACGAGTCGACCCACCCCACCGGCAGCCTCAAGCACCGCCTCGCCCGCTCCCTCTTCCTCTACGGGCTGTGCAACGGCTGGATCCGGCCGGGCAAGCCCGTCATCGAAGCCTCCAGCGGCTCCACCGCCGTCTCCGAGGCGTACTTCGCGTCGCTGATCGGGGTGCCGTTCATCGCGGTGATGCCCGCGACCACCAGCCGCGAGAAGACCCGGCTGATCGAATTCCACGGCGGCACCTGCCACCTCGTCCAGGACCCGCGCACCGTCTACGAGATCTCCGCGCAGCTCGCGACGGAGTCCGGCGGCCACTACATGGACCAGTTCACCTACGCCGAACGGGCGACGGACTGGCGCGGCAACAACAACATCGCCGAGTCGATCTACGAGCAGCTGCGCCTGGAACGCTATCCGGAACCGGCCTGGATCGTCGCGACCGCGGGCACCGGCGGCACCTCCGCGACCATCGCCCGCTACGTCCACTACATGCAGTACGACACCCGCATCTGCGTCCCCGATCCGGAGAACTCCTGCTTCTTCGACGGCTGGCTCACCGGCGACGCCGGAACGCGCTGCGCGACCCCTTCCCGGATCGAGGGCATCGGCCGCCCCCGGATGGAACCGAGCTTCGTGCCCGGCGCGATCGACCGGATGATGAAGGTCCCCGACGCCGCCAGCATGGCCGCCGTACGCGCCCTGGAATCGGCCATCGGCCGCAAGGCGGGCGGCTCGACCGGTACCGGGCTGTGGAGCGCCCTGAGGATCGTCGGCGAGATGCACGCTGCCGGGCGGACCGGCTCCGTCGTCACCCTGCTGTGCGACCCGGGCGACCGCTACCTCGACAAGTATTACTCGGACGACTGGCTGGCCGCCCAGGGCCTGGACATCGCGCCGTACGCCCGCGCCCTCGACGCTTTCCTGAGCACCGGCACCTGGTCCGAGTGAGCACCGCAGCCGGTTCCGGTCCGGCCGGGGTCAGTTGCCGTTGGTCGCCACGGCCAGTCGGCGGTCGAGCGCCCGCGCCGACACCCGGAAGGCCCGGCCCAGGCCCGGCCGTGCCAGCAGCAGGGCGAGGCGCAGCGGCCCCGGACCGTCGGCCGCGAACGTCCACCGCAGCCGGGTGCCGCCGTCGTCCGGGGTGAGCCGCCACTCCTCCAACAGGGCCCGGATCCCTGGGGCGTTGGTGCGGTCCACGCGGTAGGCGTAGAGCGCCTCGGGCTGTGCGGTCAGCACGGTTTCGAGGAAACGGGTGCCGCCCGTCAGCCGTACGTCCCGGCCCGTGCCCCCATCCGTCGGCACGGCCCGCGCGACCCCGGTGAACCAGCGCGCCCAGCCTTCGATGTCCTGCGCCAGCGCCGCGTACACCGTCGCGGGCGGCGCACCGAGCCGGGCGGAGAAGGTCAGCCGCAGCGGCGCGGACCGGGCGAAGTCCAGTTCTACGGGGCGGAGCCGACGCATGGAGCAACCCCCAACGGGTAGAGCGGTACGGCCGCGCGGACACCACGGACGCCCGCGAAGCCCCGGTCTTCGGGTGGACCGGCGCCGCGGATCCTAGAGGGCCCGCCCGCAGATGTCTGCGGCGCGGCGTGCCCGGATACCCGAACTCCTGCCGACGCAGGACGCGTGGCCCCTGTCAGCGTCCGGCCGGACGCCAACCGGACGTCGTGCCCCTTACGCCTCGGAGTCCTGCCACGGCTCGCCCGCCACCACCAGCTCCGGCGGCAGCTCGGCGAAGCGTTCCCGCGCCTCGGGGGACAGGCCGCCGTCGGTCACCAGTACGTCGACCTCTTCCAGCATCGCGAACGAACTCAGCGCCACCGTGCCCCACTTGGTGTGGTCGGCGACCACCACGACCCGCCGCGCCGAGCGCATGAAGTGCCGGTTGGTCTCCGCCTCCGCGAGATTCGGGGTGGACAGCCCCGCCTCCACCGATATGCCGTGCACCCCGAGGAAGAGCACATCGAAGTGGAGGGAGCGGATCGCGGCATCGGCGACCGGCCCGACCAGCGTGTCCGACGGGGTGCGCACCCCGCCCGTCAGTACCACCGTCGCCGCACCGGCCCGTGGCCCCGCGCCGCCGCTCGCCGTCGCCCGCTGCGCGGTGTAGAAGACATCGGCGACCCGTACGGAGTTGGTGACCACCGTCAGATCCGGTACGTCCACCAACTGCTGGGCCAGCGCATAGGCGGTGGTGCCGCCCGCCAGGGCGATGGCGCTGCCCGGGGCGGCCATCTGCGCCGCCGCCACCGCGATGTCCTCCTTGGCGCTCAGCTCCAGCGCCGACTTCGCCTCGAAACCCGGCTCGTGCGCACTCGGCTCACCGACTGGAACCGCGCCGCCGTGCACCTTCTCCAGCATGCCCTGCCGGGCCAGCGCGTCCAGATCGCGGCGGACGGTCATGTCCGAGACGCTGAGTCTGCGGGTGAGTTCGTTGACCCGCGCGCCGCCGCGCCGCCTGACCTCTTCGAGGATCAGGGCCCGCCGCTGCTCGGCCAGCAGATTCTGGTTGTCACTCACCCCGGCCCGTCCTTTCCGCTCAGCTCACCGGCGCGTCACCTGCGCTCCGCCGCCCGTTCCGATCGTTTTCCTCATCCTCGCACGAGCCACTGACAACGCCGTCGGACGCGCTTGCCGACGCCCCGAGCGGCGGGACGGACGAGGACCGCGGGGCCTGCCCTCCCCGTCCGACCGGCCCGTACCCCGTCAGTACAGCCGGATGTGCCGCAGCCCCGTCCACACCCGGCGGAGCCCGCCCCGTACCGGGCCGTCGGTGTTCGGGGTGAGGGACAGGCCCGCCGACGCGGCCACGCGGTCGGCGACCTCCGGGACCGCGATCCGGTCGGTCCATACATGCTCGGCGAACTCCGGGCCCTGCAGCCGCTCCAGGCACAGATCGAGCTTCCGCACCGCGAAGCTCTCCCGCAGCAGCTGCCTCTCCTTGCCGGTGACGAAGCGCAGGACCTGCCCCGCGCCCCGCTCCCGCAGGCGCCGCAGCACCGTCTCGCGCTCCGCCAGCAGCGCGAAGTGCCGTACGTCGTGGCCGCGTTCCCGCAACCGGCCCACCGTCTCCTCGAAGTACGCCGGTTCGACGATCGTCATCGGGGCGATCACCGGGCCCGGATGGCGGGAGAGCGCCAGGTCGAGGACTTCGTACACCCCCTGTCGCCAGGCACGGAGGTCCTGGAAGTCGCCGCGTACGCCCGGCGGGGTCATCCGGTGCAGGCCGAACCCCACCTCCTCCGGATCGCAGACCACACTGCCGGGCAGCCGCCGCCTGATCTCGAACGCCGTTTGCGTTTTGCCGCCCCCGAAAGGGCCGTTGAGCCACAGAAGCATGGGCCGAGCTTAGGGGTGCCCCGTGTCGCGGTGCCTGCGGCGGACGGGTGAACCGGTCGCTCCGCGAAGTGGTCGTGGAGGCGCCCTGCTCAGCGTTTCAGGTGTACGCGGCAGGCGATCGGGACGCCCGAATCGGGCCTCCCTGGGGCCACGGGGGTATTTATCGGACGAAGAGCACTCTTTCAGGAGGGGAGTGCAACTCCGCGGCGGGGAAAGGTGATCCTTGTGTGAGGACCCGGCGCCGTCGGCGCCGCTCGGATTACGGGGGACACAGTGGAGACCGCGGACACGACACCACACGCGCATCCGCCACGCGCACACACCGCCAAGGAGACCACCGGCGACCGGCCACCACAGCTCGCCCTGGAGCTACTGGTGCACGGCGTCGGTGGCACCACACCGCAGGACATGCTCGGCGAGCCACGCACCACGCTGATCACCGGCGACGACACCGCGGCCTGCTACCGCCGCAGCGAGGACGCCGACGCGGAGGAGCGCCCCGAGGACTACCGTGACGCCCCGGTCCGCGAGGCGTACTGCTGGTCCAACCTCACCTCCGGCAACGGCGCCCGCGCCCTCTGGCTCATCCTGCTGCCTTTCATGGTCGCCAACCTCGCCCACTGGATGCGCCCCGCGGGCCCGCCCGGCCATCCCGCCCAGCGCGCCTACGACATCCTCGTCCGCCTCCTCGCACTCAGCCTGACCGTCCTGCTGGCAGCCGCCGCCTGTGAGGTCGCCCTCGACCTCACCGCCTGGCAGTGCGCCGGGACGGCCTCCTGCGTCGCGGGCAAGTCCTGGATGGGCTTCGTCAGCCCGGCCCGAGGCGGCTGGTGGAGCCTCCCCGGCCGCCGCCTGGTCCTCGCCGCCACCCTGCCGCTCCTCGTCATCGCCTTCCTGACCTGGCTCTCGCACCGCACCTGGAGCGCCTACGAATCGGCGTCCCCGCCGCCCCGTCGCCCCGGCACCTCCCGCAACACCCCGCCCGACGAACGCACCGCTCTCAGCCTCGACGGCTTCTGGTACGGCCGCCGCGTCGTGGCCCGGCTGCGCACCGTCCACACCACCGCGGGCGTGCTGACCGTCGCCGCCGCCGTGCTCTGCGCCGTCCGCACCACCGACGCCCGAGGCGGCGCCGGAGCCGCGCTCACCGCCACCGGCGACGCCCTCGCCGTCCTGCTCGCCCTGCTCGCCGCGACCACCCTCGTCGTCCTCGGACGCACCGCCCGCAGTGAGGCGGTGCCCGACGACACCCGGGACCGCGCCGTGGTCCGGGCCCTGCCTTACGCCGCCCTCGGCGCCTTCGCCCTGACCGCCGTGCACGCCGCCTGGCAGCGCCCCATGGCCGTCACCTCGGGCGCGCTGCCCGGCGTCGCTGCCTTCGGTGCCCTCACCGTTCTCCAGGGCGTCCTGGTACTCGCCCTGGTGCTCACCGCCCGGGTCCTGCACCGCATCTCCCGCGACGACGCCCGCGCCGCGCTGAACGGCATGGGCGGCCCCGCCGTCGCCCTGCTGGCCTGCGCGGTCGGCGGCGTCCTGTCCGGGGGAGTGGCCCAGCGGTTCGCCGACTGGATCGACGGCGACGCCACCCCGGGCGACAGCGGAGCAGCCATGGCCGGGCCGCCGGTGCTGCTCTCCTGGCAGGCGTCGGTCATCCCCGTCCTGCTGCTCGTCGTGGTCGCCGTCGCCCTGCTCGCCGCGCTGCGGGTGCGCACCGTCAGCCGCCGCGTCGCCGCCGATGTCCCCGGTCTCTACGACGACCGGCAGAAGCCCGACGCCTGGCTCACCGGGAAGATCGCTGGGACCATCGCCCGCGCCGGACTCACCGACTCCGCGCCCGTCCTGGCCGCCGCCACCGCCGCCGTCACCCTCCTCCTGGGCGCCGGTGCGGTCCTCGGCGCCTGGTGCACCGGCCGTGCGCCCGGCCCCGCCACCGAAGGCGCCCCGCCTGCCGTGCACGCCGCCGCCGAGACCGCGTCCGCCCTCGGCTCCTGGCTGATGGGCGCCGGGGTGATACTCCTGCTCGCCACCGGACGACGCGCCTACCGTGACCGCTCCGCCCGGCGCACCATCGGCATCCTCTGGGACGTCGGCACCTTCTGGCCGCGCGCCGCCCACCCCTTCGCGCCCCCCTGCTACGCCGAGCGCGCCGTCCCCGACCTCACCTGGCGGATGGCCACCTGGACCGAGCGGTACGACGGACGGCTGGTGATCTCGGGCCACTCGCAGGGCAGCGTGCTCGCCGCGGCGGCCGTCTGGCAGCTCGACCTCGTCACCCGCAGCCGCGTCGCCCTGCTCACCTACGGATCCCCGCTGGAGCGCCTTTACGGCCGCTGGTTCCCCGCGTTCTTCGGCCCGCCGTTCCTGACCGGGCTGCACCGAGAGATGGACGACTGGCGCAACCTCTGGCGCTTCACCGACCCCATCGGCGGCCCGATCCGCCTGACCACCGAGGAAGGCAGACGGATCGACGAGGGACCGCTGCGCGACCCGCTGACCCTGGGCCGTACCCTCCAGCATCCGCTGCCCGCCCAGATCCTCGGCCACGGCGATTACCAGGCCGACCCCGTCTTCGAGCGGGTCCGCGGCGAACTCCTCGCCCGCCTCGGCACGGCCCTGCCGGAACAGCGTGCCACGACGCCCGCCTCGGGAGCGCCGGAGCGGTCCGGCACCCCGGAGGCGGGCGACACCCCCCGTACGTCTCAGGGCAGTTCGGGAAGATCCTCGGGGTAGAGCAGGGTGAGGTCGTCGGTGCTCGGGTCGGTGAGTCGCGCGACCCGGCCCGCGTGCCGCTCGACCATCGCCTCGAACGTCTGCCGCGCCGTACGGCCGTTGCCGAACGACGGGCCCTTCGGCAGCTCCGTGAAGTACTTCAGCAGCGCCTCGTCGGCCCCCTCGCCGAGCTGGTACTCGTGCTCCTCGCCCTGCTGCCCGACGATCCGCAGCAACTCCTCCGCCCCGTAGTCGCCGAAGGTGATGGTCCGTGAGAAGCGGGATGCCACACCGGGGTTGACGGCCAGGAAGCGTTCCATCTCGGCGGTGTAACCGGCGACGATCACCACGACGGCTTCCCGGTGGTCCTCCATCAGCTTCACCAGCGTGTCGATGGCCTCCCGCCCGAAGTCACGACCCGAGTCCTCGGGGGAGAGGGCGTACGCCTCGTCGATGAACAGCACCCCGCCGCGCGCCCGGTCGAACGCCTCCTGGGTGCGGATCGCGGTCGAGCCGATGTGCTCGCCCACCAGATCCACCCGCGACACCTCGACCAGATGCCCGCGCTCCAGCACCCCCAGGGAGGCAAGGATCTCGCCGTACAGCCGGGCGACGGTCGTCTTGCCCGTACCGGGGGAGCCGGTGAACACCAGGTGGCGGCGGGCGGAGGCGGCCTTCAGGCCCGCCCGCTGCCGCCTGCGCCCCACCTCGATCATGTTGATCAGACTGCGGACCTCATGCTTGACGCTCTCCAGACCCACCAGGGTGTCGAGTTCGCCGAGCACCTCCTCCGACGGGCGCCGCGCCGCCTCGGGCTCGCTCTCCGCGGGCGTCGCCTCCGGGCGCGTGGCGGCCTGCGCCGGAACGCCGCTCAGCAGACCGGTGGTCTGCGTCGTCTGCTGCACCGCCGGTGCCGCCCCTGTGGACGGCGCGGGCGCCGCGGTCCGGCTCTCGTCGCTGGTGCAGTCCGTGACGGTCGGCCCGCCGGTGCCGTCCCCGGACGCCCCGTCGGCGAACTCGTAGCCACCGCGAGCGCACCGCTCCGTACGGCAGCGGGTCAGCGTCGTCCGGCAGCCGTCGATGATGTGGAAGCCGAAGCCGGAGCTGCCGGTGACCCGGCAGCCCTGGAAGGTACCGCGCCCCTCGGCCGAGACGTAGAAACCGGCCTCGGTGGGCGAACCGACCGTGCAGCCCTCGACGGTGGGGTCGGCGCCCTTGGTGACGATGACGCCGGTCTGCGCACCCTCGATGACGCAGTTGGCGAGGGTGCCGCCGCTGCCGTGGTCCCGGAACCACGCGCCCGTCGCAGCCTCCCGGATCCGGCAGTCGTCCAGCTGCACCGTCGCGCCGTCGCTGACCGACACCGCGGTGTTGCGCACCTGCGACAGATCGCAGTCGACGACATCGGCGCGCGAGCCGCGGTCGAGGACGAACAGCGCGTCGGGCACATCGTGCACCCGCGTGGCGTCCAGCACGGCCGTCGCGCCGTCGCTCACCCACACCGCGGGGTAGTCGCCCGTACTGTCGTGGATCTCGCACTGGTTGGCGTCCACGCGGGTTCCCGGGTCCCACACCGACAGGCCGTTGCGCCCGAAGTGCCGCACCGTGGAGCGGGTCAGGGTGAGGACCGACCGGGAGCGCAGATCGATGGCGTTCTCCGGTATGTCATGGATGTCGCAGTCGGCGAGGGTGAGCACCGCGTCGGTGTCGAGGGTGACGCCGTCGGCCGAGGTGCGGTGCACAGTGCAGTCCGTCAGATGCCCGGTCGCGCGCGACGCCACCTGCACACCGGTGCCCTTGATCTCGTAGATCTCGGTGCCCACCGCCTCCACGCCGCTGCCCTCGCCGTGCAGCGACAGACCGGCGCCGGAGGCGTGGTGTATCCGGCAGTTCTCCAGCCGCGGGTGCGCGCCGCCGCGCACCGCGACCCCGGCCTGCCCCGCGGCCACCACCTCGCACTCCTCGAAGACACCGCCCGCGCCGTCCAGCACGCTGATGCCGACGCCCCCGGAGTTGTCGACCGTGCAGCGCCGCACCGTCGGCCGGGCCCCACCGCGCACCTCGACACCGGCGGCGGAACGGGTCACCACCCGCAGCCCCACCAGCTCCGGCGCACAGTCCTCCACCAGTACGGCGGGCGACGCCGAATCCGTCGCCTCCAGGTGCAGATCGTGAATGATCGCGGATGCCCGTATCGTCAGCGCGACGCCGTCGGCCGGGACGATCCGCACCGAGCCGCGTGCCCCGTCCGGACCGCGCAGCGTCACCGCGCGCTGCAACACCAGATTCTCGCGGTACGTCCCCGCCGGCACGGTCAGCACGTCACCGTCCCCCGCGGCCTCCAGCGCTGCGGAGAGCGAGCTGTACTCGCCCGTGCGGCGTCGCCAGCGGGATGTTCCGGAGTGCGTCACCTGGACCGAGCCCTGTGCCATGGCGCTGTCGTGCCCCCACCTCGTGCGGCTGTTGACGGCCCGGCAGGTTCCGTCCGCTGATGTCCGCATACGGGTGCCCGGGCCCCAGCCGAGTGGCTGGCTGCACCACCGTAGCGCGCCCGGCGGGCGGTAGTTGACGTGGTCGGACAGCGTGGGCCGGACGTGGGGACGCACGGACGCACAGGCCCGGCGCAGGCGTCCGAGCCGTGCGCCGCGGGGCCCGGAACGCGGTCAGTTTCCGGCGTCCGCGCGGCCCCAGGTCTGACCCGCGCGCGCCCATGCCTCGTCCCAGCGGCGGTAACGGCGCACCATCAGCTGCCGTACGGCCAGCCGACGGGCGCCCTCGACCAGCCCCCCGGCGCAGGCGGCGACCCCGAGGCCCGCCAGCGTCGCGTGGGTGGCGGCGGTGGACTCGTCCATGGGGCGGGGGATGACCAGACCACGGTCGTCGGTCCAGACCCGGAAGCGGTCGCCCGGCTCGACGGGCCGGGGCGCGCCTATCCGTCCCGTGCGCGGGCTGCCGTCCCACGCCGTCCACCGGGCGATGACCCGTAGATGGGAGTCGTGCCGCGAGGACGTCTCCGGGTCTGGGTCCATCGGAGTGCGGGTGGCCAGACGGTCGACGGTGGCCCACACCAGATGGCGGTGGGCGGCCTGGGCGCGCACCGTCGCCAGCAACGCGTCGTGCACCGCGCCGCCCGCCTTCGCCCCCGCCACCGGTGCTCCCAGGCCGATCAGCAGCACGGTGAGCACGGTCAGCAGGGACTCGACGCGGTCGGTACGGCGGCGCAGCGGATTGCGCCACCGCGCACACAGACTGGGCTTCACTCGCTTCACCGGGCCCCCTCTCCGACTCCTTGAATACCCCATCCGGCACCGTTTGTGCGCGACTTCCGCCCACTCTGACCGGCGTCCCGGCTCATCCCCGAGGCCCGCCCGGGCGCCGGGGGCCGTGGTATGCGCGGGCGCGCACCGCCTCCTGACCTCCGCCCCGGAGCGCCGCGAGACCGCCGGCCGTACGCCCCGGTGGGCGCCCGTACGGCGAGACGTCCGCGCGCCGCCCGGCCCGGGGCGTCAGCCGAGTATCTCGAAGGGGTCGCCGACACAGATCGTGCCGGTGTTCCGCGGGATGAGGTTCTGGCCGAAGACCGGGCGTTCGGAGATGCGGTGGTGGCGCGCCAGGGTGCGCAGCGGCTCTTTGCCCCGCTCGGCGGTGCGCTGGTCGGTGGTGGTGACGACGCACCGGCTGCTGGGCTTCGCGACGTCGAAGACCACGGTGCCGATCCGCACCGTGCGCCAGGTGTCCTCGGCCCACGGGGTGGTGCCGTCGACGACCGCGTTGGGACGGAAGCGGTCCATCGGCAGCGGGCCCTCGTCGGCGTGATCGCCCTGGGCGATGAGGGAGTTGAGGGCGTCCAGGGACGCGATGGTGGTGAGCAGCAGCGGATAGCCGTCGGCGAAGGAGACGGTGTCGCCCGGCCGGGAGTACCGCGGATCGACGGGCCGCCGCTCGGCCGGTGTGTCGAGGTGCGCCAGCTCCACCGGCGTCCCCAGATACCGGCTGAACCATGCGGACGCGGCGGAGCCGGCCGGTACCGCTTCGACCTCGTCCCGCCAGATCCCGACCGTGACCGTCCTGCCGGGCTCGGGCACCTCGACGGTCAGCGGCTCCATCCCGGGCGCGGTGAGTCGGACCCCGCCGCCCGGCAGGCCGTCGGCGGCGGCCAGCGCCAGTTTCGGGTGCGGCCGCTGGGTCACCAACCGGCGCTCGGCATCGACCAGCATCCAGCGCCGGTCCCCGGCGAGCCCCCAGGGTTCCACGACCGCTTCGGCGGGACCGGCCCCCGCAAGGGACTTGACCGGGTACAGATGAATGTCACGCAGTGCTGGCTCGGGCATGTCCCCATCCTGCCAGCCACCACCGACAGTCGACCCGGGAGGCCGGTCCC
Source organism: Streptomyces sp. NPDC059080 (assembly GCF_042739975.1). Lineage (NCBI taxonomy): Bacteria > Bacillati > Actinomycetota > Actinomycetes > Kitasatosporales > Streptomycetaceae > Streptomyces > Streptomyces sp. NPDC059080. The sequence goes on along the minus strand of NZ_JBHYGX010000016.1, from coordinate 82,320 downwards.
GTGCCCCCCGCTCCCGGTCAGTAGCCCCGGGGCTGGTACGAGCGGCCGTACGGGTCGTCGTACGGCGCCGGGCCGCGCTGCGGGGCGGGGGCCACGGGGGCGGCCGGGCGCATCGCCTCGTAGCCGGTGCCCATGGGCGGGCGCGGCGGCTGCGGGGCGGCCGGGTGGCCGCGGGTGACCGCCTGCTGCGGGATGTACGGCGCGGGCGTGTACTGGAGCGGGGCGACCGGGGCCGCGACACCGGGGTGGCCCTGCCCGGGCGACGGATGCGAAGGGGCGGCGGGGAGCGCCGCCGGGAGCGCCGGAAGGTACGACGAGCCGGTGTCGTACGGCGCCGGGTTGACCCGGATCGGGGCGATCTGCGGCGTCCCGCGCTCGGCGACGAGACTGTCGTAGATGGGGGTGTCCGGGAAGGACGGCGAAGCGTAGTAGCCGCCGCCGTAGGTAGAGCGGGGGGAGGTCATACCTCTTAAGTTAAGCCCACGATGTGCCGATTGGGGAGCCTGGAAAGCGGGTTGTTTCATGGGGCGGTGGCGACCTCCCGCCCGTAATGGGGATGAAATGGCGAAAACCGGTCGAGATCACCCGTAGAAAATGCGTAAAGACCGCGCTTCTCGCAAGTGAACAGGGGACGTTCACACCGCGTTCCGGCCAAGTAGGTGGGGAACGGCTGTGGCTGACGGGGCGTTCGGCGGGGTGGGAGCGTCCTGTGGGGTCTGCGGGATGCGGGAAGCGCGAGAAGGGTGCCGAGATGGCGATGCTCAAGGGCGGGAACGTTCCGGTGGCGGCGGGGGCTGTGCGGGTCGAACTGGGCTGGCGGGCCGCCCCCGGGGCGCCGGACGTGGACGCCTCCGCCCTCCTCCTGGTCTCCGGACGGGTGCGCGACGACGGCGATTTCCTCTTCTACAACCAGCCGGTCCACGCGTCCGGCGCCGTCCGGTACGAGGGCAGGAACAGCTCCGGAGACGCGCGGACCGACACCCTCGCCGTCGACCTCAAGGCCGTCGACGACGCGGTGGACACGGTGGTGCTCGCGGCCTCCGCCGACGGCGGCACCTTCGGGCAGGTACCCGGCCTGCACATCCGGGTGCTGGACGCGGCGGGCGGCGCCGAACTGGCCCGCTTCGACAGCGAGGACGCCACCGCCGAGACCGCCTACGTCCTCGGTGAGCTGTACCGCCGCCAGGGCGGGTGGAAGTTCCGCGCCGTGGGCCAGGGGTACGCCACCGGGCTCGCGGGCCTCGCCGCCGACTTCGGCATCAGCGTCGAGCCGGAGCCGGAGCCGGAGGCGACGGCCCCGATGGCAACCCCCGCGGCCCCGGCGCCCGCGGGCCCCGCGCCGGGGGGTCCGTACCCGGGTGCGGCGCCCGCGCCTGCCGCTCCGGTCGGCCCGCCCCCGCCGACGGCGCCTCCAGCCCCCGCCGCTCCCGTCAGTCTCACCAAGGTCACCCTGACGAAGGAGGCACCGTCCGTATCGCTCACCAAGCAGGGCGGCACCGGCGGCGCGATGCGGGTCAACCTCAACTGGACCGGCGCCGGGGCGGCCAAGCGGTTCGGCAAGAAGCTCGGCCGCAAGGCCATGGAGGCGCTCGGGGCGCGCGGCGCGCTGCTGCCGCCGGGCGGCGACCTCGATCTCGATCTGTGCGCCCTCTACGAACTCACCGACGGCAGTGCCGGAGTGATCCACCCGCTGGGCAACAGCTTCGGCGCGCTGCACGCCCCGCCCTACCTCCAGCTCGACGGCGACGACCGCACCGGCGCCGTGGCGACCGGCGAGAACCTCACCATCAACCTCGACCACCAGAGCCACATCCGCCGCATCCTGCTCTTCGTCACCGTCTACGCCGGTGCCCGCAGCTTCGAGGGGCTGCACGCGTCCGTCACCCTCCAGCCGCAGCACGGCGCGCCCGTGGAGTTCACCCTCGACGCCTGCACCGTGCCCGCGACGGTCTGCGCCCTCGCCCTGATCACCCACACCGGCAGCGAACTCGTCGTCCACCGCGAGGCCCGCTACCTCGTCCCGGAACCCGGCGTCAGCCCGCAGCGCACCGTCGACCACGCCTACGGCTGGGGCCTGACCTGGTCGCCCGCCAGGAAATGACCGGCGGCGTGGCCCTCACGGCGCGCCGTACGTCCGGCCCTTCCACGCCGCCCCGCGGCCCCGGTGGTGCCGTAGCGCCGAGTCCACCGTCATCAGCAGGTACAGCAGCGCGGTGAACGGGAGCAGCGGCGCCGTCCACCACGGCTGCCGGTAGTACCGCACCATCGGCAGGAACGTCCCGCACATCACCGCCCACGCCGCGCCCCCGCACCCCGCCGCCACGGCGCTGCCCGCCGCCGCGCCCGCCAGCAGCGTCGCGGGCGGCGCCAGGTACACCAGCGCGAGCCCCAGCACCGTCCCGAGCAGCAGCAGTGGCTGGTGGCGCAGCTGGGCGTAGGCGCTGCGGGCGACCATCTGCCACAGCTCGGCCAGCCGCGGGTACGGCCGCACGCTGTCCACCCGCTCCGCCAGCCCCAGCCAGATCCGCCCGCCGGACGCCTTGACCGCCCGGGCCAGCGTCACATCGTCGATCAGCGCGTGCCGGATGGACTCCGGGACACCCGCCCGTTCGGCCGCGTCCGCGCGCAGCAGGACGCAGCCACCGGCCGCCGCCGCGGTCCGGGCGCCCGGCCGGTTCACCCACCGGAACGGGTAGAGCTGCGCGAAGAAGTACACGAACGCCGGGACGATCAGCCGCTCCCAGAACGTGGCCACCCGCAGCCGCGCCATCTGCGACACCAGATCCAGCCGCGCCGACCGCGCCGCCGCCACCAACTCCCGCAGACTGTCCGGCTCATGGGCGATGTCGGCGTCCGTCAGCAGCAGATACTCCGCGTCCGTCCGCCCCCGCGCCAGCGCGATCCCCTGGCGTACGGCCCAGAGCTTGCCGGTCCACCCGGGCTCCATCGCACCCGGGGAGGCGACGGTCAGGGGCAGTCCGCCTCGCTCGGCGGCGAGCGCGCGGGCCAGCGCGCCGGTGCCGTCCGTGCTGCCGTCGTCGACGAGGAAGATCTCGGCCCGGCCCGGGTACTTCTGCGCCAGCAACGACGGCAGGCTGACCGGCAGCACCGCCGCCTCGTCGCGGGCCGGTACCACCACGGCCACCGAAGGCCACCGCTCCGGCTCCGTGCGCGCGGGCATCCGGACGTCCGTCCGCCAGAAGAAGCCCTGCCCCAGCAGCAGCCACACCCAGGCCGCCAGCGACCCGGCACCGATCCACTCCACCGCTCCCACGGCCGCAGTCTGCCGTACGGCGGGTGCGGTGGCGGGATGTTCCGACGCCCGGCGGGGCGGCGGCGCGCCCGCCCGGAGCGCCCGGTCCGGTATGACAAGTCGGGCACCCGCCGAGTAGGGTGCCCGGGTGAAGATCGCGCTGATGGACTCCGGTACCGGCCTGCTTCCCGCCGCCGCCGCGGTACGCCGGCTCCGGCCGGACGCCGATCTCGTCCTCTCCACCGACCCCGACGGCATGCCCTGGGGGCCGCGTACCCCCGACGATGTCACCGCGCACGCGCTGGCCTGCGCCCGCGCCGCCGCGGCGCACCGTCCGGACGCGCTGATCGTCGCCTGCAACACCGCCTCCGTGCACGCCCTCCCGGCGCTCCGCGCCGAGCTGGAGCCCGGTATCCCGGTCATCGGCACCGTCCCGGCGGTCAAGCCTGCCGCGGCTTCCGGCGGCCCGGTCGCCATCTGGGCGACCCCGGCCACCACCGGCAGTCCGTACCAGCGCGGGCTGATCGAGCGGTTCGCCGCGGGCGTGGACGTCACCGGCGTGCCCTGCCCTGGTCTCGCCGACGCCGTCGAGGCGGCCGACGAGCGTGCCATTGCCGACGCGGTCGCGGCGGCCGCCGCCCGCACCCCGCGTGACATCCGTGCCGTCGTCCTCGGCTGCACCCACTACGAGCTGGTCGCCGACGCCATCCGCGACGCCCTCCAGCAGCCCGCCGCGCCCGCCCTCGCGCTGTACGGCTCGGCCGACGCGGTCGCCGCCCAGGCGCTGCGGCGGATCGGCGCCGAGCCCGCGCCGGACGCCGCGCCGACCGGCGGCCTGTACATGATCGAGAGCGGCCGCCCCGGCGCGCTGCCTCTCCTCGCCCTGGCGTACGCCGAGGGCCGGCTGCTGGCCCCCGGCGCCGCTGCGGCGGCCGGGCGCGGCTGACCGCACCGCTCCGGGGAGCCGCCGTCGGGACCCGCTGACGTGGCGGGTGACACGCTGCTCCCGGGCGGGAAGGCGCGTACGCTGCGTGGCATGAGGGACCACCCCCACGACGGGGCAGCCGCCCCCGACGCGCACCCCCACCCCTCCGGATCCGGCGACGACGCCCACCTCTCCGGTGCGCACGCGCAGATCCCCGAGGTGTGGCACGGCAGTGCCACCAACCGCATCCAGTGGCTGCTGGCCGCGATCGGCGTGGCCTGCCTGGCGCTGGGCGTCCAGCTGGCCGTCGCCAGCCGGTGGACGTCCTCGGTGGTGCCGCTGGTGATGGCCGTGGTCGGCTGCGTCGCGGCCGGTCTGCTGGTCCTCTTCGGCACGCTCGCCTTCGTCCATGTCGAGGTCCGGGTGGACCGCGAGTCCATGGAGGTGCGCTGCGGACACATCGGGGTGCCGCGCCGCCGTATCCCGCTCTCCGGCGTCGTCGACGTCGAGACGGCCCCCTGGGTCACGCCGCGCCACTGGGGCGGCTGGGGCTACCGCTGGCGTCCCGAGCAGGGCATGGCCATCGTGGTGCGCCGTGGCGAGGCGGTGGTCCTCACCCTCCGTGACGGCCGGACGTTCACGGTCACCGTCGATGACGCCGAGGGCGCCGCCCGCTGCATCCGAAGCCGTATCCCGGCCCGTACGGCCACCCCTTAGGGGTCCTTAGGGACCCTTAGGGTTCCCTAAGGGTCCTTAGGGGGTGTCTTTCCGATCTTCGTGGGACCGTGGCTGATCCACGGAGATCGAAAAGACGCCCCCTGGGCATCTCGCCCGTTCCTCTACAGTGCAGACATGGCAACCCCTGACTTCATCCGTGACCTGCGCTCCACCCTCGGCCATCAGCTGCTGTGGCTGCCCGGGGTGACCGCCGTGGTCTTCGACGACGACGGCCGGGTGCTGCTGGGCCGCCGTGCGGACACCGGCGGCTGGTCGGTGATCGGCGGCATCGCCGAGCCCGGCGAGCAGCCGGCCGAGGTCGCGGTCCGCGAGGTCTTCGAGGAGACGGCGGTCCGCGTCGTCCCCGAACGCGTCGTCCTCGTCGAGGCACTGGCGCCGCTGACCTATCCGAACGGCGATGTCTGCCAGTTCATGGACATCACGCTGCGCTGCCGGGCGGTCGGCGGCGAGGCACGCGTCAACGATGACGAGTCGCTGGATGTGGCGTGGTTCGCCCTGGACGCGCTCCCGGATCTGGAGGGGTTCGCGCTGACCCGCATTCGCCGGGCGGCGGAGGACGGGGAGGCGTGGTTCGAGGGGAAGGGCGGGGTGTCGGTGTTGTCGTAGGAGGCGTCGGGGTCCAACAGTGCTCCGGTGACGCTCACCCCGACCGGACACGCCACGCCGAAGGCCGCGAGCAGGGCGCTGACCGTGCTCGGGGAGAACCCGCTCACCTCGCCCAGGAACGTCACGAGGTACGTGTATCCGGCGAACGCCCCGGTGGCGGAGAGGGCCCCGGCCGCCAGCACGGCGCCGAACCGGCGGGCGTCGGGATGCGTTCCGTAGGCGGTCAGGCGCGGCCGGCGGACCCTGCCGCGTACTCCTGGTTCTGGGCGCCGATGACCGTGTCGAAGGAGTCCTCGGCGTGTGCGGCGCCGTACAGGGCGAAAGAGCCAAGGGATTTGCCCTGTTGGAGCACGGCAGCGCGGTTGGCGGCGGCCTCGTAGGTGAGGGAGTGGGGGCCGTCGCGCATGATGACGGCGGCGAAGTGGTTCTGCCATCCGTCCGGCGCCGCGCCGTTGAGGTCGATGTAGTGGTTCTCGCCCACCTCCGGCCGCTCGCGGCGGTGGCCGAGGCCGTTCTCGGGGCGGCCGATGAGGCGCTGGGCCGCGGCCTGGCAGTCGTTGGGCAGCGTGATCAGCAACTCGTCGGCCCGCGTCTCCTGGTCCGTTGCGGCGGCGATGCGCTCGGCGTACGCGGCCGCCAGCTTCGGCAGAAAGGTCTTCACGTCCTCCAGCCCCTCGCGTCCGAACCGCTCCGGGTACGGGAGGTTTTCGCCCATCCAGCCGCCGCCCACCGTCTTGAGGGCCAGCGTCATGGCCTCCTCGCGCGCGCCGTTGACGGACCTGTTGTCGGGCTCCTTCCGGCTGTCGAGCAGCTTGTTGACGCGTAGCGCGAGGGCGTTGAGCTGTTCGAACTCCGGTGGCCGCCGCCCCAGGGACCGCTGGTACGCGGCGCGTTTCCGGTCGCGCTGCGCGTCGTCGTCCCCGTGCACCGGTTCGTGCTCCGCCGACCCGACGGCGTCCGCGTGGGCCGCGGTCTTGTACACGGGCAGCACGCGGTAGAGCTGCTGCCCGGCGACTTCCACGGGCGTTCCACGCCGCAGCGTGATCGCCACCCGGTCCAGCCCCGCCAGCCGGGCGTTGGCCTCGGCGAACATCTCCGCCGACGCATACGCCTCCTGGCGGCCGCGGAGCGCGAGGTGCCCGCCCGCGGAGACCTTCTCGAACCCCTGGGCTCCGCCGTCCTTCGCCCCCGCGGCCCGCTGCACCGTCGTGCGCTGCCCGAGCATGCGTGCCACCGCGGCGTTCCCCGCCGTCCGTTGCAGAAAGGCGACGTCCGGCGCCCTGCCGCCCGCAGGCCGTCGCACCGCTCGCTGCTGCGCAGGGGCCTGTGCCCGTGCGGCAGCGGGCCGATGCTGTTCCCAGGCGTGCACGAAGACTCCGATCCGGTGAGGTGGCACAAGGCGGACCGGACCTTACGTGGCCGCGGCCCCCGGGGCCAGGTACGGAAGGGTGGGGACGAGGGCAGCGGTGATGTTTTGCCGGATGCCCTTCGGGAACGCCGTGCGGGGGCGAACGGGCAGGGCGCCCCCGGCTCACAGCTCCTCGGCGGACGGGTTGTCCACCGGCGTGCTCGACTCGTCCGGCAGTGGCGGGAGATGGGACTCGTCGGGGGAGTCGGACGAGTCGGGCGGGGACGAGCCGGGTTCGTCGGACGGCGGGCCGTCGGGCTCCTCGGTGTGCATCTCCAGGCGGTCCTTGCGGCAGCTGCTGACCCAGGTGCCGGTCGGACCGCCCTCGTAGCGGCAGAGCCAGCCGCGGACGGTGAGGGAACCGGCGGTGCCCCCGCCGTCCGGGGCGTGACGGAAGAACACGGCCATCACGTCATGGGCCTCGCCGCAGCCCACCGTGCCGTCGGCGCCCGGGTCCGCGTAGAGGGCCACGTCGTGCGCGGTGCCGAGCGCGTCGCGGATCTCGCCGCACTCCACCGGCTGCCCCGGGAAGGTCGGCGCGCTGCCGGACGGCGCCGGCGTCCGGCCCGGCGCTCGGGTGGGGGATGCGGCCGCGGTGTCCGCGGACCGCTCGCCGCCGGAGCACGCCGCGGCGGCGAGGGCGAGCAGCACGGTCGGCACGGCGAGCAGTCGGCGCATGGTCGTACCCCCTGGTGTCGGTGGCGTACTGCACCTTCGGACGGTAGGAGCCCCGGCGCGGTACGGCGATCCGGGGCGGCCGTCCGGGTGAGCGCCACCGGGGACGGCAGGGGCGGCGCGAGCCCTACGGGGCCCGTGGGCCCGCCCCGCACGGCGTCACCTCCCACTGCATCAATCCCGGCTATGTCCGCACCCCGCTCGTCGAGGGGGCAGATCGCCGACCAGGCCGAGGCGCACGGCATCCCCGCGGAGCGGGTGCTCAAGGAGGTGCTGCTGGTGCGGTCCGCGAGGAAACGGCTGGTGGAACCGGCGGAGGTCGCCGAGATGGTGGCGTACCTCTGCTCGCCGGGGCGGCGTTCTCACGGGCGCGTCGCTGTCGCTGGACGGGGGCTGGACGGCGCACTGAGCGAGGCGCGGCGGTCTCCGGGTGCGACGCGTCCGCACCTGCGGGACGGTGGTGATGTCGTGACCCCGCTATCGGGACAAGGAGTGCGCCATGCGTGACAAAGGTGCGGCGGACAAGGTGAAGGGCAAGGCCAAGGAGGCCGCAGGGAAGGCCACGGGCGACGACCGGATGGCCGCCGAGGGCCGAACCGACCAGGCCAAGGGGGACGTCAAGAAGGCGATGGGCGGAGCCAAGGAGAAGGCGAAGGGGATGAAGGACTCCCTGAAGAATCGCGATGACTCCTGAGACGCGACGGTTCCTGACCCGCGCCCCGCATCCGTGCCCCGCCACCCCCGTGACGGAGGGCGGGGCACCGCCGTGCGTCAGCGCGCCCAGGGGTGCCGCAGCCGGATCCAGAGGTCGCGGGCGCGGCGCCCGGCCTGGGTGCGGCTGCGGGCGACGAGCTGCCGGGCCTGTTCCTTCGTTTCGACCATCGGGCCGGAGCCGCGCAGCGGCTTGCCCGCCGTCTCGCGCAGGAAGAACGTCGCCACCAGGCCGATGAGGCCGGCCACCATCAGGTAGTACGCCGGGACCATCGTGTCGCCGGTCGCCTGGACCAGGGCGGAGGCGAACAGCGGGGTCGTCCCGCCGAAGAGCGACACGGAGATGTTGAAGGCGATCGACAAGGCGCCGTACCGCAGCCGGGTCGGGAACAGCGCGGGCAGCGTGGCGGCCGAGGTCCCGGCGAAGCAGACCAGCAGCAGGCCCAGGATCAGACAGCCGAAGGCGGGCAGCGCGATGCCCCCGGCGCGGATCAGCAGCACTGCGGGCGCCGCCAGCAGGATCAGGGCGATGCTGCCCGCCATGAAGACGGGCCGCCGGCCCCAGCGGTCCGAGGTGCGGCCGACGGTGGTGATCGTCAGCACCACCACGATCATCGTGCCGAGCACCAGCAGCTGCGCGGTGAGGGCGTCCTGATGCAGCGTCTCGCTCATGAAGGTCGGCAGATACGACGTGACCATGTAGTTGGTGACGTTGTAGAGCAGCACCAGCCCCATGCAGATGAGGACCGCCTGCCAGTGGCGGGTGAAGATCTCCTTCAGACGGCCGTGGCCGGACTGCCGGGCCACCTCGACGGGGTCGTCGCCGCCCGCGCTGCGGATCTTCTCGGCCTCCTCGCGCGCCGCCGCCGCCTCCCGCTCGAACGCGGGCGTCTCCTCCAGGTGCAGCCGCATGTACAGGCCGATCAGCCCGAGCGGCCCGGCCACCAGGAACGGCAGCCGCCAGCCCCAGCCGGTCATCCCGTCGTCGCCGAGGACCGCGGTGAGCACGGTGACCAGCCCGGAGCCGAGCGAGTAGCCGACGAAGGTGCCGAAGTCGAGCCAGCTGCCGAGGAAGCCGCGCCGCCTGTCGGGCGCGTACTCGGCGATGTAGGTCGTGGCGCCCGCGTACTCGCCGCCCGTGGAGAACCCCTGGACGAGGCGGCAGACCAGCAGCAGGAGCGGCGCGGCGAAGCCGATGGCCGCGTAGGTGGGCAGGAAACCCACCGCGAAGGTGCTGATCGCCATCATGATCATGGTCGCGGCGAGGACGCGTTTACGGCCGATGCGGTCGCCGAGCGGCCCGAAGACCAGCCCGCCCAGCGGCCGGACGAGGAAGGCGGCGGCGAACGTGGCGAACGTGGAGACCACCTGCGCACCGGGGGAGCTGGCGGGGAAGAACACCTTGCCCAGCGTCCCGGCGAGATAGGCGTAGACGCCGAAGTCGAACCATTCCATCGTGTTGCCGAGCGCGGCGGCGGAGACCGCGCGGCGGACCTGGGGGCGGTCGGTGACGGTGACGTCCGCGGCGCTCAGGGCGTGCTTGCGGCGGCGCAGCAGGATGCGGAGCAGACGGTCGTTGACGGCGTTGCCGCGGGCGGCGCTCCGGCCCCGTCGCAGCTGCGGTGTACGGCGTCCAGGGGCCATGTCACCCCGTCCATGACGATGTCGAGAGGATCATGACGACGGATTATTGCCCGCAATGTCCTATGCGGAGGTGGCCCCTTCGGCCCAGCGTGTCGCCCACCGGGGTGGCGCCCGCCGCCGCACACGGGAACCGGCCGCCACCCACGGGGGTGGCGGCCGGTGTCGTGCCGGTCCCGCTCAGGGGGCGGGAGGCCGGGTTACTTCCACTCGTCCTTCCACCTCAGGCTGCCGCCGAAGCAGCCCTCGTCGAAGATCGGGTTGCCCTCGATGATGGCGGCGCGGAGGCCGCAGGCGCCGAACCTGGCGTCGCCGCTGGAGTGGGCGGAGTGGTGGTCCTTCCCGCCACCGGCCATGGCGGAACCGGCGCCGCCCAGGATGAGGGTGGCGGCGAGAGCGGTGGCTGAGAGGACGGCGCGCATGCGCATGAATACTCCTCGCGAGAGTGCGGTGGATGCGATCGATTCACAGATCACCCCGGCCCACCGCACGCGAAACGTGGACGCGCCCCGCGCTCAGCCGATCGCGTGACCGATTCCCCCGGCGAGGTCAGCGCCCCGCCTCCTCCTTGGCTGCCGCCCGTAGCAGCTTCTTGTCGGGCTTGCCCGCGTCGGTCAGCGGCAGCGCGTCCAGGAAGGTGATGCGGGCCGGTTCGTACATCGCGCCGCGGGTGTCGCGGACCAGGGCGCGCAGCTGCGCCTCGTCGACGTCGCCGCCGGGCGCCCGGACGACGGCGGCGTGCACCCGCTCCATCCGGTCGCTGTCGCGGACGCCGAAGACCGCGCTCTGGCGGACCTGCGGGTGGGTGTTGAGCAGGTCCTCCAGCTCGGTGGTGTACACATGGCCGCCGGCCACGACGATCATGTCCTTGATGCGGTCGACGATGGTGACGTAGCCGTCGGCGTCGATGAAGCCGATGTCGCCGGTGCGCACCCAGCCGTCCCGCATGACCTCGGCGGTCAGCTCCGGCTGCTTCCAGTAGCCCTGTATGGTCATGTCGGACCGCGCGCACAGTTCGCCGGTCTCGCCCGCCGGGAGGTCGTTTCCGGCCTCGTCGCGGACGGCGACCTCGACGCCGGGGATGACCTTTCCGGCCGAGCGGAGCCGCTCGGGGCGCGCCGGGTCGTGGTCCTCGGGGGTGAGGATGCTGATGCCGCCGGCCTCGTTCTGGCCGTAGACCTGCATCAGCACCGGGCCGAACCGCTCGACGGCGTCCGCGAGGCGGGCGGGCGACGCCTGGCAGCCGCCGTACGTCAGATACCGCAGGCTGCCGGTGTCGGTGGTCGCCGCGGCGGGGTGGTCGATCAGCTCGTACAGCAGCGGCGGCAGGATGAAGAGGTGGGTGATCCGCTCGCGCTCGATGGTGGCGAGGACCTCGCCCGGGTCGAAGTCGTCGTGCAGGACGACGGTGCCGCCGGTGTGCAGGACGCCGTCGGCCAGCAGGCCCGCGGCGTGCGCGAGGGTGGTGCAGACGAGCTGGCGGGGCGCGGCGTCGCCGAACATCTTGCCGCGGCTCCACGGCCCCTGGGCGAAGGTGCTGCAGATGCCCTTCGGGTGGCCCGTGGTGCCGCCGGTGTGGCGGATGAGGCAGATGTCGTCGGGGCGGGCGTCGCTCGCCACCGGCTCGGCACTCTGCGCGGCGGCCAGCTCCAGCAGATCGCTGCCGGTCTTGGCGGGGCCGAGCATCAGCACATCCGGACCCGGCGCCAACTCCGCCAGCTCGGCGGCGCGTTCGGCCTGCCGCGGGTCGACGATCAGCGCCCGGGTCTCCACATCGCGCACGATCGCGGCCTGCGCGGCGACGGAGAGCTTGTTGTAGAGGTGGTTGATGCGGCAACCGAGGAGGCCCGCGGCGTAGCGGGCGGCGATGACCTCGGGGATGTTGCCGCTGAGCAGGGTGACGGTGTCGCCGCGGGAAACGCCCCGGGCGCGCAGGGCGCGGGCGAGGCGGTGGACGAGGTCGCGCAGCTCGCCGCCGGTGATTCGGCGGCCCTGGTGGATCAGTATCTCGCGGTCCGAGTGGGCGGCGAGGACGTCGAGGTTCTCGTCCACGTGCGTACGGAACGGCGGGGCGGCTGCGGGCATGGGGACCCTCCTGGGACCGGCGACGGGGCGCGCGGACGGGCGACGTGAATCAGTTGCTAAAGGCAACTAAAGGAGTTTAGCGGCTCCTGAATCCCACCTCCAATCGGAGGGTCGAGATTCGGACATTTGCGGCACCGGCCCCGTACCGCCCCCGCACCGCCCCCGCACCGGCCCCGAAGCGCCCGCCGGACGACCCGCGCGGTGCCCCGGACCCCCGTCGTGCCGCCGCCCCACCGCCCGGCCATGGCCGACTCGGCGTTCGCGAGGGATGATGGTGCGCAGCGCAGCACGGCGGAAAACGGACGGTGCCCCCGGGCGCCGCCCGCGCCCGGCGGAAGGAGTGCCTGGATGGGGGCGACCGACGCGTTCCCCGGCGACATGGGCCCCGCCGGGGCGGCACCGGGGGAAGCGGGCGGCCTTCTCGACGCGCTGGGCGTGGCCGCGGTGATGCTCGACGCGCGCGGCCGGATCGCGCTGTGGAGCCCCCAGGCCGAGGCCCTGTTCGGCTGGAGCGCCGCGGAGGCGCTGGGCCGCCCGGCCGCCCAGCTGCTGGTAGCGCCCGAGCACACCGAACTGGTCCTCCAGCTGTTCTCCCAGGTCATGGCCGACGGCACCACCTGGGCCGGCTCCTTCCCGGTCCGGCACAAGGACGGCACCACCCGCCCCGTCGAATTCCGCAACATGCGGCTCACCGACACCGAGGGCCGCGTCTACGCCCTCGGCATGGCCTGCGACCGCCAACTGCTACACCGCGTCGAACGCGACCTGGCGCTGTCCGTCCGGCTCGTCGCCCAGTCCCCGATCGGCCTCGCCGTCCTCGACACCGACCTGCGGTACGTCATGGTCAACCCGGCGCTGGAACGCCTCAACGGCCAGCCCGCGGGCACCCAGCTCGGGCTGCGCCCCGACGCCTGCCTCAGCTTCCTGGACACCGGCATGCTGATGACCAGCATGCGCAAGGTCCTCGCCACCGGCACCCCGCGCCTCGACCAGGTCACCGTCGGCTGCCCGCCCGACGACCCCAGCACGGAGCACGCCTGGTCGGTCTCCCACTACCGCCTGGAGGACCCCGGCGGCCAGGTGCTGGGCGTGGCCTCCTCGGTGCTGGACGTCACCGACCACCACCGCGCCGCCACCGAGGCGGCCCGCGCCCGCCGCCGCCTCGCCGTCATCGCCGACGCCTCCGCCACCGTCGGCACCACCCTCGACGTGGACCGCACCGCCCGCGAACTCGCCGACGTCGTCGTACCGGAGCTGGCCGACCTCGCCGCCGTCGACGTCCTCGACAGCGTCCTGGAGGGCCGCCGCCCCCTCCCGCCCGTCCCGGACGGCCCCGTACGCTTCCGGGCGCTCGCCGTCGCCAGCGCCCGGCCCACCGACGCCGAGCAGGCGCTCGACCCGACCGGACAGCTCGCCGCCTACGACACCGAGCGCGTCATCACCCAATGTGTGACCACCGGCCGCCCGGTGCTCCTCGCCCGCGTACGCCCCGCCGACCTGCCGCGGATCGCCGCCGACGAGGACGGCGCCGCGGCCCTGGCGCGCGCCGGGCTCCGCTCCTACCTCGGCGTCCCGCTGATCGCCCGCGGCGACGTCCTCGGCGCGGTGTCGCTCTACCGCGTCCGCAACGACGCGCCGTTCGACGAGGACGATGTGGTGCTCGCCGTCGAACTCGCTGCCCGCGCCGCCGTCTGCATCGACAACGCCCGCTCGTACCAGAGCGAGCGCCGCACCGCGCTGACCCTCCAGCGCCATCTGATGAGCGAGGCGCCCGCGCAGCCCGCCGGGATGGCCATCGCCCACCGCTACCAGCCGGCCCGCGCCGCCGTGGAGATCGGCGGCGACTGGTTCGACGCCCTCGCGGTCGCCGGTGACAAGACCGCGCTCGTCATCGGCGACGTCATGGGCAGCGGCATCAACGCGGCGGCCACCATGGGGCAGTTGCGCACCACCACCCGCGCCCTCGCCGACCTCGACCTGGAGCCCGCCGAGGTGCTGCGCCACCTCGACCACGCCGCCGCCGGACTCGATCCCGCCTTCGCCACCTGCATCTACGCCGTCTACGACCCGCACGCCGGGGAGTGCCGGATGGCGAGCGCCGGGCATCTGCCGCCCGTCGTCGTCCGCCCCGGGCCGCGCCCCGCCCTCGCCCACCTGCCGACCGGCGCACCGCTCGGCGTCGGCGGCGTCCCCTTCGAGCAGACCGCCGTCCCGCTGCACCCCGGCGACCGTCTGGTGCTCTACACCGACGGGCTGGTGGAGACCCGCGACACCCCGATCGACCGCCGCCTGGGCCACCTCGTCGACCTGCTCGCCGTCCCGCACGACGACTTGGAGGAGCTGTGCGACCACCTGCTGGCCGCGCTGCGCCATCCGCACGACCACGACGACGTCGCCCTGCTCATCGCCCACGCCACGGGCCTGACCCCGCGCACCTGACCGCCCGGCGCGGGGGACGTGGCCGTTACTTCACCGCCCCCAGGGACAGCCCCTGCACCAGCTTGTCCTGGGCGGCGAAACCGGCGGCCAGCACCGGCAGCGAGATCACCGTGGCCGCCGCGCAGACCTTGGCCAGGAAGAGGCCCTGGCTGGTGACGAAGCCGGTCAGGAACACCGGCGAGGTGCCCGCCACCACACCGGTCAGCACCCGCGCGAAGAGCAGTTCGTTCCAGCTGAAGATGAAGGAGATCAGCGCGGTGGCGGCGATACCGGGCAGCGCGACCGGGCCGACGATCCGCAGCAGCGTGGTGGCCAGCCCCGCGCCGTCCAGTGACGCCGCCTCCAGCATCTCGACCGGCACCTCCGCGAGGAACGACCGCATCATCCACACCGCGATCGGCAGGTTCATCGAGGTGTAGAGGACGACCAGCAGCCAGATGTCGTCCAGCAGCCCGGTGTTCTGCGCGACGAGGTAGACCGGCAGCAGCCCGGCCACCAGTGGCAGCATCTTCGTCGACAGGAAGAAGAACAGGACGTCGCTCCACTTGCGCACCGGCCGGATCGACAGCGCGTACGCCGCCGGGACGGCGAGCAGCAGCACCAGCAGGGTGGAGAGGACCGACGCGGTGAGCGAGTTGACCAGCGGCGGCCAGGGGCCGAGCCCGCCGCCCGCGCCGAAGAACTCGCGGTAGCCGTGGAGCGTCAGCGGGGCGGTGAGCGACGGCGGATTGGCCGCCGCGTCCTGCTCGCTGTGGAGCGACGTCAGCACCATCCAGGCGACCGGCAGGAAGAACGCGATCCCCGAGAGCCAGGCCGCCAGCCCCAGCAGACCGTTGGCGCGGCGCCGCCGCCGCAGGGAGGCGGGCACGGTGGTCGGGGTCATCGGGTGATCTCCTCGTGGAGCAGGGACGACACGGTGCGCAGCGCGAAGGTCGCCACCAGCAGCGAGCACAGCACGACCACCACCCCCTGCGCGGACGCCCGGCCGTAGTCATGGGCCTGGTAGAAGGTCTGGTAGAGGGTGTACGGCAGATTGGCGGTGCCCAGGCCGCCCGAGGTGATCGTGAACACCGCGTCGAAGTTCTGCACCACGTACACCGTGCCCAGCAGCGCCGCCAGTTCCAGGTAGCGGCGCAGATGCGGCAACGTCAGATACCGGAAGATCGCGAACGCCCCGGCGCCGTCCATCCGCGCCGCCTCGATCGCGTCGGCCGGACGGGACTGGAGCCCGGCCAGCAGGATCAGCATCATGAACGGCGTCCACTGCCAGATCAGCGCCGTCTCGACGGCGGCCAGCGGCGACGACGTCATCCAGTCCGGCTGCGGTGCGCCGTCACTGCCGAACAGCCGCCACACCGCGGTCAATACGCCGTTGAACAGCCCGTACGACGCGTTGTACAGCGCGTGCTTCCACAGCAGCGCGGCGGCCACCGGGACGACGAGGAACGGCGTGATCAGCAGCGTGCGCACGAGGCCCCGGCCGAAGAACTTCCGGTCCAGCAGCAGCGCCAGCCCCAGCCCCAGCACCAGGCTGACCAGGACCACCGTCACCGTCAGCAGCACCGTCGTGGCGACCGAGGCGCGCAGCGCCGGGTCGGTGACGACCGCGGCGTAGTTGTCGAGGGCGGCGAAGCCGCGGCGGTCCGGGGCGAGCGCGTTCCAGCGGGTGAAGGAGAGCACCACCGTGGCCACGAACGGCAATTGGGTCACGATGATCAGGAACACCAGCGCGGGCAGCAACGGCGCGCGCCGCGCCCACTCCTTCGCCCGCCGGGCGGCCGCGCCCCGTACGGGCGCCGCGCCACCGGACGCGGCGCCGCTCCGCAGGGTCTCAGCGGTCGGTGTAGGCATCGGACACCTCCTGGGCGAGCCGCCGGCTCTCGGCGAGGGCCGCGGCCACGCTCTGCTTGCCCGCGACAGCGGAGCTGATCTCCTGGGACACCTTGGTGCCCAGGTCGGAGAACTCGGGTATGCCGACGAACTGGATACCGGGCGCCGGACGCGGCTGCACCCCTGGATCATCGGGCCGCGCGGTGCGGATCGCCTCCTCCGTCGCGGCGGCGAACGCGCCCGACTCCCTGCGGTACTCGGGGTCGCGGTAGAGCGAGGCGCGTTTGCCGCCCGGCGCCCGCGACCAGCCCAACTCCTTGCCCGCCAGCCGCTCGTAGCCCTTGCCGGACGCCCAGGAGACGAACTTCCAGGCGGCGTCCTGATGACGGCTCGCCTTCTGCACGCCCCAGGCCCAGGTGTAGAGCCAGCCCGCGCTCTTCGTCTTCTCGACCGGCGCCGGTACGTAGCCGATCTTCCCGGCGACCTTGGAGCCGTCGCTCTCCAGCGACCCGGCGCCCGCCGTCGCGTCGTACCACATGGCGACCTTGCCCTGCTGCATGTCGTTGAGGCACTCGGTGTAGCCCGCCTGCGGGGCGCCCGCCTCGCCGTGCTCACGGACCAGGTCGACGTAGAACTGCGTGGCCCGGGTGAACTCGGGGGAGTCGACGCGCGGTTTCCAGTCCTTGTCGAACCAGGTGCCGCCGAAGGTGTTGACGACGGTGGTCAGCGGCGCGGCCAGCTGCCCCCAACCGGGCTGGCCGCGCAGGCAGATGCCCTTCATGCCCTTACGGGAGCCGTCCAGCTTCGCGGCCAGTGCGGCGACCTGGCGCCATGTCGGACGGCCGGGCATGGTCAGGCCCGCGTCGGCGAGGACGTCCTTGCGGTACATCAGGAACGACGACTCGCCGTAGAACGGCTCGGCGTAGATCTTCCCGTCCGCCGCGGTCAGCGAGGAGCGGACCGGTGCCAGGATGTCCTGCTGGTCGAACTCCGGGTCCTTTGCGGCGCGTTCGCCCAGCGGGGTCAGCCAGCCGTTGCGGGCGTAGATCGGCGTCTCGTAGTTGCTGAGGCTGGCGACGTCGTACTGTCCGGCCTGGCTGGAGAAGTCCTGGCTCATCTTGTCGCGCAGATCGTCCTCCGGCAGCAGCGTGAAGTGCACCTTGATGCCGGTCTCGGCGGTGAAGTGCCGGGCGGTCAGCCGCTGGAGGTCGACCATCTGCGGGTTGTTGACCATCAGGACGTTGATCGTGTCGCTGCCGTCGTTGCCGGTGTCACCGGCGCCGCGGTAGCAGCCGGCGGTGGTCAGCGCCAGGGCCAGGGCGAGGGCGGCCGGTGCCGCCGTGCGGGCCCGGCGGTTTCCGGGGGAGCGTGCTCTCACGGCTCGTACCTTTCTGGACGTGTCCGGGCCGCCGCGCCCAGGGACGTGACGGCCCGCACGGGGCGAGGGGCGGCCGGCGGGCCGCGGCGGCGGACGGAGGCGGCGGACGGAGGCGGCGGTGCCGGGCGCGGCCCGCCCGGGTCAGACCCGGAGCACCTGCGGCCCCAGGAGGGAGTAGCGGTGGGCCTCCGGCGCGGACAGCCCGGCGTCGGTGATGACGGTGTGCACGTCCCCGATCTCCGCGAACCGGCAGAAGCTGCTCGCCCCGAACTTGCTGTGCACCCCCACCAGCACCCGTCGCCGCGAGGACCGCACGGCCTGCTCCTTGACCTCGGCGACCGCCGGATCGGGCGTGGTCAGTCCGCGTTCGCGGGAGATGCCGTTGGCGCCGAGGAACGCCAGATCGATGACGAACCGGGCGAGCATGTCCCGCGCCCAGGAGCCGACGGTCGCCTGCGTCCCGCCACGGACCCGGCCACCGGCCAGCAGCACGGTCGTGGACTCGTTGGCCGACACCAGGGACGCGGTGCGCAGCGACGGGGTGATCACGGTCAGCGGCCGGTCGGCCGGGAGCAGCCCGGCGACCAGCTCCGGGGTGTACCCCTCGTCGACGAAGACCGTCTCCGCCTCGCCGAGCAGCTGTGCCGCGGCCGCTGCGATCCGGCGTTTCTCGGGAACCTGCTGGGTCTCCCGGCGCGCCAGCGTCGTCTCGAAGCCCGCGCTCTCGACCGGGTAGGCGGCGCCGTGGGTGCGCCGCACCAGGCCGCGCCGCTCCAGCTCGCTCAGGTCCCGCCGTACGGTCTCCCGGGCGACGGCGAACTCCTCGGCGGCGTCGGCGACCTCCACCCGGCCGGTCTGCCGGGCGAGCACGAGGATCCGGTGCTGGCGTTCCTCGGCCCTCATAGCTCTCTCCTGCGCTGTACGGTCGGCCCGCTCGGGCACGGATCAGGGGGCGCGCGCCGATCCGTTCGGTCATAGACCTGCCCGTTTCTGCCCGCCTGAGGTTTATAGCAACCGATCAGGGGCGTCTCGTTGCCCGCAGGGAGAGAAAAGTTGCCCGCTTCCGCCCGCACTTTTCCGCTCCGTGACAGCCTTGCGATCCGATGGCTGCCCGTTTGACCGCTCCGGGCGGTCCGCAGACATCTGCGGGCGCGCGGACCCCGGCGAATTCCGGCCGGACCGGCTGACCGAATCGCTCCCGAATGACCGCAAAAGATCATCCAGGGTCCCGGATGATCACTCGTGCGAGGGGTTCGGTACGCCCCCGCAACGGCCCTGAGCGGCGGCGGAGTACCCGCCCGCACCGCTGCACACCGGCCCGCCCGCCGGGCCACGCCCCGGGCGCGCTCCCGGCCGCGGCGGCGAGGCCCACCGCTGGGCCGCTTACGCTGGACGGCATGAGTGCGGATATGCGGTCGCTGGCGGTCACGGCACTCGTCCAGGCGGACGAGTGCGCGGTGCTGCGTGTCACGGGGGAGCTGGACCTCCGCACCGAGCAGGCATTTCTCGCCGAGGCCCGGTCCGTCGTCTCGGCCGGACACCGCTTCCTCGTGCTCGATCTGACCGCGCTGCGGTTCTGCGACTCCCGCGGCCTGAGCTGCCTGCTCGCCCTGGAATGGCTCTGCCGCCGCCTGGAGGGCCGCCTCCTCCTCGCCTCCCTGGGCGTGCGGATGCTGCGCCTGCTGGTGGGCACCCAGTCGCTCGGCGTCTTCTCCTGCTTCCCGACCGTCGGCCACGCCCTGACGGCCGTCCCGCACGCCAGCCGCCCCGTCTGGCCCCCGGAGCCGGACGACCCGCAGACACCCGACGCCACGGACCGGGAACCGCACACCGGCGGCCCGGCCCCCGCCTGACCGCGGGCCCCGCTCCGCGTCCGCCGGACCGCGCGATCGTCGACGCGGCCCGCTCCGGCGATGCGAGCGCCTTCGCGGCGGCGATCGGGACGCATAACGCCCCGGTACGGGGGCGGATGACGGCGGCTCAGGGGGCTGCGGCGCGTTCGTAGCCGTCGCCGGCCGCGGTACCGGCCGGCCTGTCCGTACGACCGTCGGCACCGCGCCCTGGGATCTCCTCCGGTACTCCCGGGGCCGGGGAAGGCGGCGCGCCGTCCGTGGAGCCCGCGCCAGAGGCCCGGGGCGCGCCGTTCGCCCCGCCCGAGTCCGGGAACGCCACCGCGCCACCCGGCCCGTCCGCCGCCCGGAACCCCACCACGCCCTCCGGCACCGCCCCCTCGCCCAACGCCCTGATCAGCGCCGCGACCGGCGGACGCCGCCGGGCCACCGCGTCCACCGCCACCACGAGATGCCGTTCCAGCGCGTCCGTCAGCGGCACCACGGTGACGCCCTCCGACCGCAGCCGCAGCATCAGATCCGTCACCGGCGCCACGCCCAGCCCCGCCGCGACCATCGCCAGTGAGGTCGCCGTGTCGGTGACCTCGTGCGCCACCCGCGGCTCGAACCCGGCGCGGCGGCACGCGGTGCGCACCGCCCGCCCGTAGTGCGACGCGGGCGCGGGAAGGATCCATGCCAGTTCCGCCGCCCGGGCCAGCCGCAGCGCGCCGCGCGCCGCCTCCCGGGGCGGGCACCCGGCCGGTAGCGCCAGCGCGAACCGCTCGGTCCGCAGCCGCACCAGCTCCACCTTGCCGTCGCGCGGCAGCGGCGCGTCCGGATAGTCAAGCCCCAGCGCCAGATCGACCCGCCCCGCGCACACCTCCGCGTACGCCTGGTCCACGTCCACCTCGCGGCTCACCACCCGTACCGCCGGATGGCGCGACCGCAGCCGGTGCAGCGCCGGTGCCAGCAACACCGCCGCCGCGCTGCCGAACACCCCCAGCACCAGCCGCCCGCCGACCTCGCCCCGCCCGCGCTCCACCGCCGCCAGCGCCTCCGCCTGCGCCGCGAGGATCCGTTCGGCGTGCACCGCGAGGGTCCGTCCGGCGTCGGTCAGCTCCACCCGGCGGCCCGTCCGCCGCACCAGCTCCGCGCCGGTGGCCCGCTCCAGCGCGGCGATGTGCTGCGACACCGCGCCGGGCGTGTACCCCAGCGCCGCGGCCGCCGCGGTCATCGTGGCGCCGCGGGCCAGCTCCAGGAGCGTTCTGAGCTGCGGGCCCGGAAGTTCCATGGCGTCAATCTACGGGCGCGCCGTCCGCCGGGGGAGGGGGCCGAGGCGGCCACCGGCGCGCGCCGTCCGCCCGATCACGCAGGACCCCTGAAAGATCACATGGAGCAACTCTCCATGGACGTAAGGCCGCCCGGGGCCCCACCATCGGGACACCCGGAAGCGCGCCGCGGCGCCGCGCCCGGGCCCGCCGGGCGGCGCCACCCGGCGGCGCACCGCTCCCGCACCACCGCACCCACCCAGGTACCGGACGACGGGAAGGCGAACCGATGGCTTCCACCGCAGACCAGACCGAAGGCCAGCCCCCGGACCAGGCGCCCCGCCCGGGCCCCGCAGCCGCACCGCCCGATCTTCCCGACCGCGCCGATGTCGTCATCGTCGGCGGCGGCGTCATCGGCGCCAGCATCGCCTTCCACCTCGCCGAGGCGGGCGCCGGAGACGTGGTGCTCCTCGAACGTGACCACCCCGCATCCGGCTCGTCCGGCAAACCCCTCGGCGGCGTCCGTGCGCAGTTCTCCGATCCGCTCAACATCCGCCTCGGCCAACGCAGTCTCGATGCCTGGCGCGACTTCGCCCGCCGCCCCGGCGCCGACATCGGCCTGGAACACGCCGGATACCTCTTCCTCCTCGGCGACGCCGCCGAACGCGACCTCTTCGCCGCCGGGATCGCGCTGCAGAACTCCCTCGGCGTCCCCAGCCGCCTGATCACCCCGCGTGAGGCCCACGACCTGTGCCCGTACGCCGACCCGGACGCCCTCGTCGCCGCCGCCTACTCACCCGCCGACGGCTACGCCCGCCCGGAAGCCGCCGTCACCGGCTATCTGCGCGCCGCCCGCCGCCTCGGCGCCCAGGTCCACACCCACTGCCCGGTCACCGCCGTCGACACCGCCGCCGCCCCCGGCCGCCAAGCGGTCCGCACCCCGCACGGCACGGTGCACACGCCCGTCCTGATCTGCTGCGCCGGTGCCTGGTCCGCGACCGTCGGCGCGATGGCGGGGGCGCGGCTGCCCGTCACCCCGCTGCGCCGTCAGATCGCCCTCACCGGCCCACTGCGCCCCGCGCCGCCCCGTATCCCCTTCACCCTCGACTTCGGCTCCACCCTCTACTTCCACAACGACACCGCCGACGGCCTCCTCCTCGGCCTCTCCGATCCCGCCCAACCCCCGGGCTTCGACCGGAGGTTCACCCGCGAATGGCTCACCCCCTTCCGCGCCGCCGCGGCCCGCCGCGCCCCCGCCCTCGCCCGCCTCCCGGTCCGCGACGGCTGGGCCGGGCTCTACGAGATGACCCCGGACCGCAACGCCCTCATCGGCGAGGCGGACCGCGACCCGAATCATCAGGGACGGTTCCTGTACGCGACGGGCTTCTCCGGCCACGGCTTCCTCCAGGCGCCCGCCGTCGGCGAGATCGTCCGCGATCTGTGCCTGCGCCGCCTCCCGTTCCTCGACGTCACCCCGCTCTCCGCCGCCCGCTTCGACGGCTCCACGCCCACCCGCCCCGAGGCCCACGTCATCTGACCGCCCCACACCACCTCTCCGACCGCCCCACACCACCTCCGGAGGCCCTCGTATGGTCCCCACCTGGCGGCTGCGCGCCGCCTTCGCCCGCCGCTTGTCCGCCGTGTACGGCGCGGAGGTCCCCGCGTACACCACGCTCCTGGAGGTGACCGCGCGGATCAACGAGGAGACCGTGCGCCGCGACGGACACCCCGGACACCTCGGCGGACTCGACCGCGTCACCGCCGAACGGCACGGCGCCATCCGCGTCGGCACCCCACACGAACTCCACCAGGCGGCCACGGTCTTCGCCGCCCTCGGCATGCACCCCGTCGGCTTCTACGATCTGCGCGACGGCCCCGGCGCCGTCCCCGTCGTCTCCACCGCCTTCCGCCCCCTCGACGCCGAGGAGCTGGAACGCAACCCGTTCCGCGTCTTCACCTCCCTGCTCACCCCCGACGACCGCCGCTTCTTCGACGCCGATCTGGCGCGCCGCCTCGGCACCTTCCTCGGCCGCCGGACCCTCTTCCCGCCCGAACTCCTCACCCTGGCCGCCCGCGCCGAGGACGGCGGCGGCCTGCCCGACGCGGACGCCGACCGCTTCCTCGCCCTCGCCACCGAGGCGTTCGCCCTCTCCGCCGAGCCCGTGGACCGCGCCTGGTACGAGGAGTTGTCCCAGGTCAGCGCCGTCGCGGCGGATATCGGCGGGGTCACCACCACCCACCTCAACCACCTCACCCCGCGCGTCCTGGACATCGACGCCCTCTACCGGCGGATGACCGACCACGGCATCACCATGATCGACCGCATCCAGGGCCCGCCCTGCTGGGACGGCCCCGACGTCCTGCTGCGCCAGACGTCGTTCCGGGCGCTCGCCGAACCCCGCGCCTTCCGCGAGGTGGACGGCCGCGTCACCGACGGCACCCTGCGCGTCCGGTTCGGCGAGGTCGAGGCGCGCGGCATCGCCCTCACCCGGACCGGCCGCGCCCGCTACGACGCCCTCACCGCCGAGACCGACCACCGCACCGCCGACCCCGGCGGGAGCGCCGCGGACCACGCCGCCACCGCCCGCGCCGTCTGGGAGGCCGGCTTCCCCCGTACCGAACGCCAACTCGCCGCCGACGGACTCGCGTTCTTCACCTACGCCCCCGCCCTCACCCGCCCCCGCGACGGCCGCCGCCCGCCCGACGACCTCGCCGGACTGCTCGACCACGGCTGGCTGACCGCCCACCCGATCGTCTACGAGGACTTCCTCCCGCGCTCCGCCGCCGGGATCTTCCGCTCCAACCTCACCCGCGACACCACCCGCGACACCACCCGCGACACCACCCGCGACGCCGACCGCACCGCCGCCCCCTACGACGCCGACCGCCTCGCCGCCGCCCTCGACCGCCCCGTCCACGACCCGTTCGCCCGCTACGCCGACCGCAGCTTCACCACGCTGCGCCGGGCCCGCCGCGCCCTCGGGCTCGACCTGGGCACCACCTCCGAGGAGTCCGCATGAGCCGCCCCACCGCCCCGTCCACCGGGACGCTGCCCACCACCGACGCCCTCCGCGACCGGGCCGCCGCCGCCCTCGCCCGCTGCGGCGCGACCGCCGCCCTCGATCCCGCCGCCACCTCGCCCGGCGCCGCGCTCACCGCCCGTACGCCGCTGACCGGCGGCATCCTCGGGACGCTGCCGGTCACCGGAGCCGACGAGGCGGACGCCGCGCTCGCCGACGCCCACCGCGCCTTCCACGCCTGGCGGACCGTCCCCGCGCCCCGCCGTGGCGCGCTCGTCAAACGGCTCGGCGCGCTGATCGACGCCCACCAGAGCGACCTCGCCGATCTGGTGACCATCGAGGCGGGCAAGATCCGCTCGGAGGCGCTGGGCGAGGTCCGCGAGATGACCGACATCTGTGACTTCGCCGTGGGCCTCTCCCGCCAGCTGTACGGCCGCACCATCGCCGGTGAACGTCCCGGCCACCGCCTCAGCGAGACCTGGCACCCGCTCGGCGTCACCGGCGTCATCACCGCCTTCAACTTCCCCGTCGCCGTATGGTCCTGGAACGTCGCGCTCGCCCTCGTCTGCGGCGACCCCGTCGTCTGGAAACCGTCCGAACTCACCCCGCTCACCGCCCTCGCCTGCACTGCCCTGCTCGCGCGGGCGGCCGCCGACACCGGTGCGCCGGACGGCCTGCACCACCTGCTGCTCGGCGGCCCCGGCCTCGGCGCGCTCCTCGCCGACGACGCCCGGGTGGCGCTGGTCAGCGCGACCGGCTCGGTGCGGATGGGCCGCGCCGTCGCGCCCCGCGTCGCCGCCCGCTTCGGCCGGACCCTGCTGGAACTGGGCGGCAACAACGCCGCCGTCGTCGCCCCCTCCGCCGACCTCGACCTCGCCCTCCGCGGCATCGTCTTCGCCGCCGCCGGCACCGCGGGCCAGCGCTGCACCAGCCTGCGCCGCCTCCTCGTCCACGAGGACGTCGCCGACCGCCTGCTGCCGCGCCTCGCCGACGCGTACCGCGGCCTCACCGTCGGCGACCCGTTCGCCGGCACCACCCTCGTCGGACCGCTCGTCCACCGCGCCGCTCGCGACGCCATGGACGAGGCGCTGGCCGCCGCCCGCCGCGACGGTGGCACCGTCCTCGCCGGGGGCGAGGCGTGTCTGACCGGCGAGGCACCGGACGCCGCGTACGTCCGCCCGGCGCTGGTCCGCATGGACCGGCAGACCGCCGTCGTCCGCACCGAGACCTTCGCCCCGGTTCTCTACGCGCTGACCTACCGCACCCTGGACGAGGCCATCGCCCTCAACAACGCGGTCCCGCAGGGCCTTTCGGCGAGCATCTTCACCCGCGACCAGCGGGAGGCCGAACGCTTCCTCGCCGCCGACGGCTCCGACTGCGGCATCACCAACGTCAACATCGGCACCTCGGGCGCCGAGGTCGGCGGCGCGTTCGGCGGGGAGAAGGAGACCGGCGGCGGCCGCGAATCGGGCTCCGACGCCTGGCGCGGCTACATGCGCCGCGCCACCAACACCGTCAACTACTCCGACGCGCTCCCGCTCGCCCAGGGCGTCACCTTCCTGTGACGGCACCGCCCCCGGGCCCCGCCCGGAACCGGGAGCGGCCGGTCAGCGGGGTCCGCCCAGGTCCCGTACCAGCGTCGGCGAGGGCCGCGGGATCTCCCCGAAGTCCTCGTCGTCGCCGTCCACCGTCAGCCGGTTGATCACGCCCTCCAGCGCGGGCGGCAGCATCGGCGCGAGCCCGCTGTGCCACTGCACGAGAAGGTTGTGGCGGGCGGCGTCCGGCAGCAGCTGACGGGTGTCGAACGCCGGGATCTGCCGCCGCTCCTCGTCGGGGGAGTGCGCCGCCTGCTCCCGCCAGTACGCCGCGTCCCGGAAGTCGCCGTTGCGGCGGTGCGCCAGATAGAGGCAGTACGCCGCGGTCCGGCTGCCCGCTCCGGCACCGAAGTGCCACCAGAAGTACGCCGCCTCGCTCCGCCCCGTGAGGTGCAGCAGACACGCGAAGACCAGCGCGCCCTCCGGGTCGATGCAGTGCTCATCGACCAGCCGCTCCAGACTGGCCGCCGCCGCTGCCGCGTTCACCACCAGCGCACACGCCAGCTCCAGCTCGTGCGTCGCCTCGTCCCGCGCACTGGGATACGCACTGGGCGCACCCCGCTCGGGCAGGACCGACGGGGGCACGCCGGGCGTGGCACCCGCCTCCGGGCCGTCGCCGTCCAGCAGACCGAAGCCGTCGAGGACGCCGCGGTCGTCCAACTCCCCGAAACTCTCCAGGCCATCGATGTCGGCGACCGCCGCGGCGGCGTCGAGCAGCGCCTCGACGGTGTCGCGCCGACCGGTCCCGTGCGGGAAGGTCATGGCCGGTTCCCCCTTGCGTTTCCCTGATCCATTCCGAGCGCCGCGGCGAGCCTGCGCCTGCCCCGGCTGGCGTGCGAGCGGACGGTGGCCTCGTCGACGCCCAGCAGCGCCGCGATCTGCGCGTCGCCGTATCCGATGACATGCCGCAGCACGATCACGTCGCACTGCCGCTCCGGCAGCCGGGCGATGGCCGCGTACAGCCCCAACTGGCTCTCCAGTAACGCGAACTGCGCCTGGAATTCCCGCAGCAGCGCCTTGGTGACCACCGCGAAGGCCGCGGTCTCGGTGAGCGCGGTGGGCTGCCGGTGGTCGTAGAGCCACTCCACGACGCACTCCTTGAGGAGCGCCCAGGCGAACGCCTCCACCGACGCCTGCCGCAGCGCGTGCGGCCACACGGCGGCCAGCCGGCGGAAGGCGCCGCGGGTCACCTCGACGGCGGCGTCGCATCCCCCGGTGTGCAGATAGGCGTACGTGAGCCACTTCCGCGCGTGGGTGGCGTGGAACGCCTCGAAGGAGAAGGACAGCTGACGGTCCGTCTCGGTGTCCTCATCCGTGTCCGTGGCCACGAAGACGCGCGAGTCGGCGTACCGGCTCATGTATGCCCCTCGCCTGCGCGCCGGGTATGTCGCTGCCGGGCGCGGTGGCACGCCCCGCGTACGCCGGTGGGGAAAGGGGAGCGCGCGGGTGGTGCGGTGCGGGCGGCGACCGGGGGCCGCCGGGCCCTGGTGGCCTTCCGCCGCGCCGCCGCCGGATGGGCGTGCGCCCCCGCGGATACGGGCGGGAGCCGGTTCCGGTATGCGCTCACGAGCCGTCCTCGTTCCGTTCGCCGTGCACCGCCGTCCCCGGCGCGTCAGACGGCGGGGGAGCGGCGGGAGGACGGTTGCCCTCCCTTCCAACCAACAGGAAAGTGCACCCATTTGTGGCATGGGGGCCAAGAAATCCGCCACCAGGTATTCATATGACCGCACGCGACCGGGGCGCGGGCGCCAGGCATCCGCGCGCGCCCCGCGCACGCCGTCCGCCCCGGCGTGCGCCCCGGCCGTCCGGGTGCCGCGGCGCGGCCCGTGCGGGCCGTGGCGGGGGCGCGCCCCGGTGCCACAATCGATCATGGTCGCCGGTGCGGCGGCCCGCCGGACAGGGGAGGCTGCACACGATGAGCGACCACACCCCATCAGGGGTGGACCTGCGGTTGGACCGGGCCCACTCGGCCCGTATCTACGACTACTTCCTCGGCGGGAAGACCCACTCCAGGCCGACGCCCACGACCCGGGCGGCATCATGGCGGCGCCCCCACTCCTCGAAGCCCCGGACCTCCGCCGGTGGCGCCCCTCACTCCTTCCGGTACCCGTACGCCTCCCCGGCCGCGGCCGCCACCGCCGCCAGGCCGGCGCCGGTCGACGCGGTGACCACGGCGGCCACCGCGCCCTCCAGGAAAGGCGCGTCCACCAGCCGTGCCCCGTCGGGCAGTTCATCGCCCTCCGCCAGCATCGCCTTCACGGTCAGCACCGCGCTGCCCAGATCGACGAGGAGCGCGACGCCCGCCCCGCCGTCCACCGAACGCGCCGCCTCGGCGATCAGCTCCGCGCTGGTGCCCAGACCGCCGTCCGGTGTGCCGCCCGCCGGGGCCACAGGCGCGTCCGCCCCGGCGCCCGCCAGCCCGGTGGCGAGCGCCGCCACCGACTCCGCCACCGTTCCGCTGTGCGACACCAGCACGATGCCGACTGTCCCGGCCACCGCCGCCCGCCCCGTCATCGCGCCACCTCCGCGAGCGCCGCGAACAGCAGCGCCGACGACGCCGCCCCGGGATCCTCGTGCCCGATGCTGCGCTCCCCGAGATAGCTGGCGCGCCCCTTACGGGCCTGGAGCGGTACGGTCGCCCGCGCGCCCTGCCCGGCCGCCTCGGCCGCCGCCGCGAAGCCGTCCGCCAGCGCCGTGACCGCCGGGTCCAGCGCGTCCAGCATCGTCTTGTCGCCCGGCGCCGATCCGCCGAGCTGCCCGACCGCGTCCACTCCGGCGCGCAGCCCGTCCCGCAGCTGCTCCAGGCCGACCCGTTCCGCGTCGCCGAGCGTTTTGCCCGTCCGTCGCAGCAGCGTGCCGTACAGCGGACCGGACGCACCGCCGACCGTGGAGACCAGCGTCCGCCCCGCGGCCATGAGGACGGCGCCGGGCGTCGCCGGGGGCTCCTTCTCCACGAGGGTGCGCACGGCGGTGAAACCGCGCCGGAGGTTGCTGCCGTGGTCGGCGTCGCCGATCGCGGAGTCCAGGTCGGTGAGGTGACCGGCCTCCCGGTCGACGGCGGCGGCGACCTCCGTCATCCACCGGACGAAGAACGCGGCATCCAGGGCCGTTTCGGGCACGTGACTCTCCTCTGCTCGTAGCGGTGCGGTCGGTGCGGTCGGTGCGGTCGGTGCGGTCGGTGCGGGCGATGCGGGCACCCGGGCGGCGCCCGGGCGCGGGGCGGTGACGCGGCTCAGCGGCCCCACCGCAGCCCCGCGGTCTGCACCGGCGCGTCCCACAGCCGCAACAGCTCCCCGTCCACCTGGCAGAGCGTCACCGAAGCGCCCGCCATGTCCAGCGAGGTCACATAGTCGCCGACGAGGGTACGGGCCACCGCCACCTCACGGTCGGCGAGCCGCCGGTGCACCTCGGCCGCGAAGCCGTACAGCTCCAGCAGCGGCGTCGCCCCCGCGCCGTTGACCAGCACCAGCACCGGCAACTCCGGTTGCAGATCGTCCAGGACGGCGTCCACCGCGACCTCGGCGATCTCCCGGGACGTCATCATCGCGCACCGTTCCCGCCCCGGCTCGCCGTGGATGCCGACCCCCAACTCCAGCTGTCCGGGCGGCAGATCGAAGGTCGGGCTGCCCTTGGCCGGGGTGGTGCAGGCGGCGAGCGCCACCCCGAAGCTGCGGGACGCCCCGACGACCCGCCGGGCGATCGCCTCGACCCGCTCCAGCGGCGCGCCCTCCTCGGCCGCCGCCCCGGCGATCTTCTCCACGAAGAGGGTGGCGCCGGTGCCGCGGCGGCCCGCGGTGAACGTCGAGTCGGTCACCGCCACGTCGTCGTCGACCAGCACACTGGCGACCGTGATGCCCTCGTCCTCGGCCAGCTCCGCCGCCATCCGGAAGTTCAGCACATCGCCGGTGTAGTTCTTCACGAGGAACAGCACGCCCGCGCCGCTGTCCACGGCGGCCGCCGCCCGCACCATCTGGTCGGGCACCGGCGAGGTGAACACCTCCCCGGGACACGCCGCGTCCAGCATGCCCGGCCCGACGAACCCGCCGTGCAGCGGTTCGTGCCCGCTGCCGCCGCCGGAGATCAGCGCGACCTTCCCGGCCACCGGCGCGTCCCGCC
Source organism: Streptomyces sp. NPDC059080 (assembly GCF_042739975.1). Classification (NCBI taxonomy): domain Bacteria; kingdom Bacillati; phylum Actinomycetota; class Actinomycetes; order Kitasatosporales; family Streptomycetaceae; genus Streptomyces; species Streptomyces sp. NPDC059080. The sequence goes on along the minus strand of NZ_JBHYGX010000016.1, from coordinate 52,803 downwards.
GCACCACCACCCGGTTCTCGACGTCCACGACCAGCTCGGGATGGGCCGCCGCCATACCGCGCAGCGCGTCCGCCACGACGGTCTCGGCGACGTTGATGAGCATCTTCAACGGTTCCTCCTGCGGTGAGTCCCGGCGGCCCCGTACGAGGTCCGGCCGGACGGCGGACGACACCGTCCAGTATCGAAGAGCCGGGCCCGATCGGTGGGGCGACGCGGGGATTCCGCCGCCCGGACGGTCCGGAAGATCCGGAGGCGGCGGCGACGGCCCGTCCCGCGGGGCGCAGCGGGTCGTGCAGCCCCCGTTCGGGAAGAGCGTGTGACCGTTGGCGCCCGCCGTCGCGCAGTGCCCGCCGGGTGGCCCCTTCGTGCTGGGCCGGACGGGTGGCGGCCGTGGTGCGGTCCGGGGCCACCCGGCGCACCCGCCCTGCCCGCACACGGAAAACGGCGGCCCGGGGAGATCCCCGGACCGCCGCTGCGGGCCCGCCGGTGGTGGCGGACCCGCGGGGCGTTCGCCCGTCAGCCCTGGCAGCGTGCGGCCTGGTCGAAGTACTCCTGTGCCTTCTGGTCGTAGCTCAGTGCCTGATTCTGGTATTCGTGGGCCTGCTGCATGTCGCCGCGGGCGGCCGCTTCCTGTGCACGGTCCCCGGCCTCCTGGGCCAGGCGCCTGTACTGGTTCCCCTTGTCCCGCAGCTCCTGCGCGTTGCAGGAGGCGGTGGCGGTGGCAGAGGCCGTGGTGGGCTGGGCCGCGCTCGCCGCGGACGCGCCGAGGGCGACCGGTCCCGTCGCCGCCACCGTGACGACGGCTGCGGAGACGAGAACACGCCTGAACTTACGCATGGAATGCACCTTCCGTTGGTGGTGTGTCTGAGGGTGGGCCCCTCGGGGGGAGGCTATCGGCGTGATGGACGCCGAAGGCGCGGGGGGACGGGTGAAGGTGCGTCTGAGTGCGGAAGCCCAACGCAGCTGCGTGGTAAGGCGTTTGACGTGGCATTTGTGTGCGGAGGACAAGTCCGGCGCCCGCTTGCGGAACCCGTCATCCTGTCATCCCGTCAACCCCAGCTCCCCGGCAAGGCGGGCACGGTGCCAGCGGGCGGGGCCCAGGAGCTGGGCGGAGGTGTAGGCGCGTTTGAAGTAGTGGTGGGCTTCGTGTTCCCAGGTGAGGGCGATGCCGCCGTGGAGCTGGAGCATTTCGCCGGCCACTGCCGTGAACGCTTCCGAGCAGGCGGACTTGGCGGCGGCGGCCAGGCGGGGCAGGGCGGGGGAGCGGTCGTCCACGGCGCAGGCGGCGGCCAGGGCGGCGGTGCGGGCCGCCTCGACCTGGACGTAGGCGTCGGCCAGCCGGTGTTTGATCGCCTGGAAGGAGCCGATCGGGCGGCCGAACTGGTGCCGGGTCCCGGCGTAGGCGACGGTGCGTTCCAGGCAGTGTGCGGCGGCGCCGGTCTGTTCGGCGGCGAGGGCGGTGGCGGCCAGGTCCAGAACGTGGGCCAGCACCCGGGTGCCGTCGCCGTCGGCGCCGAACAGCCGCCCCTCGGCCCCGTCGAGGACGACCCGGGCCTGGGCCCGTGTGGAGTCGAGCGGGACCAGGGCCTCGCGCCGGGCCCGCGGGGTGTCGGCGGGGATCTCGAAGAGCGCGACGCCGTGCGCCGTCCGTGCCGCCACTAGCAGCAGCCCGGCATCGGCGCCGTCCAGGACATGTTCCTTGACGCCGGTGAGCCGCCAGCGCCCGTCCGGCCCGGCGACCGCCTCGGTCCGGATCCGCGCCGGGTCCCACGATCCGTCCTCCGCCCAGGCCAGGGCGCCCACCACCGCTCCGGACGCCAGGCCGGGCAGCAGGCGGGCGTGGGCCCTTTCGTCCCCGGTGGCGAGGACGGCCTGCGTGGTCAGGACCGCCGAGCCGAGGAACGGCAGGGGGCTCAGCGTCCGGCCCAGCTCCGTCAGCACCGCATGGAGTTCGCGGGCGCCGCCGCCGGTGCCGCCGTACGACTCGGGGACGCCGAGCCCCGCGACGCCGATCTGTTCGGTCAGCGGCCGCCAGGCGTCCGCGCCGTCGTACCGGGCGAGCACCGCGCGTACCGCGGAGCCCAACTCCCGTTGCTCCGCCGTCAGTCGCACCGTCCACTCCTTCGCTGATACCGCCGTGCCGGTTCCCGTGCCGGTTCCCGTGCCGGTTCCCGTACCGGACCGGTCGTCATGGGGCCAGGACGCGGGCGCGGTGCGCCGCGGGGGTGCCCCAGGCGTCGCGCAGCGCGCGGGCCTTGCGGATCCACAGGGACAGGTCGGGTTCCTCGGTGTAGCCGAGGGCGCCGTGCAGCTGGAGCGCGGTGCGGGCCGCCGCGTACGCCGCCTCACCGGCCGCGACCTTCGCCGCCGGGACGCTGCGGTCGTCCGCCGCGCCCCGCGCCAGGGCGAGCGCCGCCGCGTACACCAGCGGCTCGGCGAACTCCAGGCCCAGCAGCGTGTCGGCCAGCCGGTGCTTGACCGCCTGGAACGAGCCGACGGGCACGCCGAACTGCCTCCGGTCGCGGACGTACCCGACGGTCGCGTCGAGCAGCGCGCGGCCCAGCCCCAGTGCCTGGGCGGCGGTCGCCAGCGCCGCCACATCGGCCGCCCGGTCCGCCGCCGCCCGCACCCGCGGCCCGCGCGCGAGGACGGGCCCCGGGCCCGGCCGGGCCAGCCGCCGCGCCGGATCGGCGGAGCGCTGCACGGGGCCCGCGGACTCCGCCCGTCGCAGCGCGTCCCCCTCGACGACCAGCACCGCGTCGGCCGCGTCGGCGTCCAGTGCGTACGGCTGGGCCGGGGAGAGGAGACAGAGGGAGACGAGGGAGTGCCCGGCCGCGATACGGGGGAGGAGGCCGGCCGGGTCGCCGCCGGGGCGGGAAACGGCCCGGCCCGGACCGCCCGCGGGGGCGTCCAAGGCGGCCAGCAGCGTCGCCGCCGCGACCGTCTCGACGAGCGGGCCCGGCACCGCATGGCGCCCCAACTCCACAAAGGCAGCGGCCAGTTCAACGGGGTGCGGGCCCAGGCCGCCGTCGCGTTCGGGGACAACGAGAGCGAACACCCCAGCGGCGGCGAGCTTCCCCCAGAGGGCGCGGCCGGGCCCCGGATCGCCGGCCGCCCAGGCCCGTACCGCCGCGGGGGTGTCCGCCGCGCCGAGCATGGTGTCCAGCGTCCGGGCGAACTCCCGCTGCTCGCGGTCGAGGAGGAACCGCATCAGCGTCGTCCCTTCGGCAGGCCGAGCAGCCGCTCGGCGATGATGTCGCGCTGGATCTCGTTGGTGCCCGCGTAGAGCGGACCGGCGAGCGCGAAGACGTATCCCTCCGCCCAACGGCCGTGCCCGGGCGCCTCGTCGGCGTCGTCGGCGAGTGCGCCGTACGGGCCGAGCAGATCGAGTGCGGTCTCGTGCAGCGCGAGATCCAGCTCCGACCAGAAGACCTTGTTCAGGCTGGACTCCGCGCCGATCGGCTCCCCGGCGGCGAGCCGGGCGGCGGCCGCATGGGTGAACAGGCGGTACGCCTCGGCGCCGATGACCGCGTCGGCGACCCGGTCGCGCAGCGCCGTGTCGTCCGGGGCGCCGCGCTCGCGCCACAGGGCGGTCAGCCGGTGTGCGGCGGCGGTGAACCGGCCGGGGCTGCGCAGCGTCAGCCCGCGTTCGTTCCCGGCGGTGGACATCGCGACGCGCCAGCCGTCGCCGGGCGCACCGATGACGTCCTCGTCGGGGACGAAGACGCCGTCCAGGAAGAGTTCGGCGAAGGCGGGCTTGCCGTCGAGGCGGCCGATCGGCCGGACCGTCACGCCGGGCGCGTCCAGCGGGAACATCAGATACGTCAGGCCGTGGTGCGGGCGGTCGCCGCGGTCGCTGCGGAAGAGGCCGAAGGCGCGGTCGGCGAAGGCGGCCCGGGACGACCAGGTCTTCTGCCCGTCGAGCAGCCAGCCGCCGTCGGTACGGGTCGCCGTCGAGCGCAGCGCGGCCAGGTCCGATCCGGCCTCCGGCTCCGACCACGCCTGCGCCCAGATCACCTCGCCGCGCGCCATCGGCGGCAGGATCCGCGCGCGCTGGGCGTCGGTGCCGTGTTCCAGCAGGGTGGGGGCGAGGAGGTTGACGCCGTTCTGCGCGACCCGGCCGGGGGCGCCCGCCGCGTGGTACTCCTCCTCGAAGAGCAGCCATGCGGCGATGCCCGCGCCCCGGCCGCCGTACCGCTCGGGCCAGGACACCGCCGACCAGCGTCCGGCGCCCAGCGTCCGCTCCCAGGCGCGGTGGGCGGCGAACCCCTCGGCCGTCTCCAGGGACGGCAGCGGCGATGGGGGGACGTGATCCGCGAGCCAGGCGCGTGCCTCGTCGCGGAACGCGCGCTGCGCCGCGGTGAGATCGAGATCCATCAGGATCCGGCCTCCTTCATGGCGCGGATGTCCATGCCGCCGAGCGCGTCCCGGGAGGTCTCGGCGTTGTGCGCGTGCGCGAGGTGGTGCAGTCCGAAGACGGAGTCGAGGCCGGTGTGCAGGCCCTGGAGGTCCTCGGCCTGGTTGACCGCCCGCTTGGTCAGCGCCAGTCCCATCCGCGGCTGACCGGCGATCCGGGTCGCCAACTCCACGGTGTGGTCGAGGAGTTGGTCGCGGGGGACGACGCGGTTGACCATGCCCAGCTCGTAGGCGCGGGCGGCGCTCATCCGGTCGCCGGTGTAGAGGAATTCCTTGGCGATACGCGGCGGCATCACCCAGGGATGGGCGAAGTATTCGACGCCGGGGATGCCCATCCGGACCACCGGGTCGGCGAAGAACGCGTCCTCGGCGGCGATGATCAGGTCGCAGATCCAGGCCAGCATCAGCCCGCCCGCCACACAGGCGCCCTGGACGCAGGCGAGCACCGGTTTGGGCAGCTCCCGCCACCGTCGGCACATGCCGAGGTAGACCTCGGACTCGCGGGCGTAGCGACTCTCGGCGCCCTTTTTGTCCGAGTGGTCCCACCACAGTCCGGCCGCGCGGTCGAACGGGAGGTGGGCGTCGCGTTCCGGGGTGCCGATGTCGTGACCGGCCGAGAAGTGCGCGCCCGCCCCGGCGAGGACGACCGTGCCGACCGCGTCGTCGTCGGTGGCACGGTAGAAGGCCCGGTCCAGCGCGTAGGTCATCGCGGAGTTCTGGGCGTTGCGGTAGGCGGGGCGGTCCATGGTGATCAGGGCCACCGGGCCCCTGGTTTCGTAGCGGACCGGCTCCGTCGGGGCAGTGGACATCCGCCCTCCTTCCCTAACAAGTGTTTGGTAGGTTAACGTACCGGCCGGTGGCCGTCGAGATCCGTGGGGGAGCCGGCAGATGAGCGCGGTGGAGGAGTTCCGGACACGGGCGCGGACCTGGCTGGACGCGCAGCTCAGCGGCGCGTTCGCGGAGCTGCGCGGCCTCGGCGGGCCGGGCCGGGAGCACGAGGCGTTCGCCGAACGGCTCGCCTGGGAGCGCCATATGGCCGCCGCCGGGTGGACCTGCGTCGGCTGGCCCGAGGAGTACGGCGGCCGCGGCGCCACCCTGGAGGAGCAGGTCGCCTTCCACGAGGAGTACGCGGAGTCCGGCGCGCCCGCCCGGGTCAACCACATCGGCGAACAGCTGGTCGGCCCGACCCTGATGGCGTTCGGCACACCGGAACAGCGCGCCCGCTTCCTTCCGGCCATCGCCGCCGTCGACGAACTGTGGTGCCAGGGCTACAGCGAACCCGACGCCGGATCCGACCTGGCCGCGGTCCGCACCCGCGCCGAGCGGGACGGCGACGCATGGGTGCTCACCGGCCGCAAGATCTGGACCTCGCTGGCCCACGAGTCCCGGTGGTGCTTCGTCCTGGCCCGTACGGAGCCGGGGTCCACCCGCCACCGGGGCCTGTCCTACCTCCTGGTGCCGCTGGATCGGGACGGCGTCGAGATCCGGCCGATCACCCAGCTCACCGGCACCGCGGAGTTCAATGAGGTGCTGTTCGACGGCGCCCGCACCGACGCCGGGAACCTCGTCGGCGAGGAGGGCGGCGGCTGGGCGGTGGCGATGGCCACCCTCGGCTTCGAACGCGGCGTCTCCACCCTGGGGCAGCAGGTCGGCTTCCGCCGCGAATGGGAGGCGCTGGCCGCCCTCGCGGTCCGCACCGGCGCGGCCCGCGACCCGTTGATCCGCGACCGGCTCACCCGCTCCTGGATCGGCCTGGAGACCATCCGCGGCAACGCCCTGCGGATGCTGGAGGGCGCCGCCGCCGGGGCGCCGGGCCCGGAGGCGTCCCTCGGCAAGATCTACTGGGCGACCTTCCACCGTGACCTGGGCGAACTCGCCATGGAGATCCGCGGCGCGGACGGGACGCTGGCCGCCGGGGCGCCGTACGACCTCGACGAGTGGCAGCGGCTGTTCCTCTTCTCCCGCGCCGACACGCTCTACGGCGGCTCCAACGAGATCCAGCGGAACATCATCGCCGAGCGGGTGCTGGGACTGCCCCGGGAGGCCCGGCCGTGACGGGTGCCGCACGGCGCCCGGATCCGCTCACCGGCCCGCGGGCCGCCCCACGCCGGACCGTCCGCCCCGCTCCGTACGCCTCCCGGCCCGGCCCGGTCCCGTCGCCGCGCGGGCGGGGGACGACAATGGCGGTGTGCCGAAAAGCAATGCGCCCGACAGCGGCAAGAAGAAGACGATGACCCCCTCGCCCGCGCGGCGCCGGGAACTGCTCGGCGTGGCCGCCGACGTGTTCGCCGCGCAGGGGTACAACGCCACCACCGTCCGCAAGATCGCCGACGCGGCCGGGATGCTGGCGGGGAGCCTCTACTACCACTTCGACTCCAAGGAGTCGATGCTCGACGAGATCCTCTCCACCTTCCTCGACGAGCTGTGGGCGGGCTACGGCGCCGTCCTGGCCGCCGGGCTCGGCCCCCGGGAGACCATCGAGGCGCTGGTCACCGAGTCGTTCCGGGAGATCGACCGGCACCACGCGGCGGTCGCCATCTATCAGAAGGAGTCCCGCCACCTCTCCGTCCAGCCCCGGTTCACCTATCTCGCCGACTCGCAGCGGAAGTTCGAGAAGGCGTGGCTGGGCACCCTGGAGCGCGGCGTCGCCGACGGCGTCTTCCGCGCCGACCTGGACATCCGCCTCACCTACCGCTTCGTCCGCGACACCGTCTGGGTCGCCGCGTCGTGGTACCGGCCGGGCGGACTGCACAGCCCCGACGAGATCGCCCGGCAGTACCTCTCGATGGTGCTCGACGGCATCGCCCTCGGGGAGCGCACCCCCTGACGCACCTTCCCTGAGGAGCCCCCGATGCCCGAGGCGTATCTCGTCGAAGCGGTCCGCACCCCCGTCGGCCGACGCGGCGGCGGGCTGTCCGCCGTCCACCCGGCGGACCTCGGGGCGCAGGTGCTGACGGCCCTGATGGCGCGCTCGGGCGTGGACCCGGCCGCCGTGGAGGACGTCGTGTTCGGCTGCGTGGACACCGTCGGACCGCAGGCGGCGGACATCGCCCGCACCTGCTGGCTGGCGGCCGGACTGCCCGAGGAGGTGCCGGGCGTGACCGTCGACCGGCAGTGCGGCTCCTCCCAGCAGGCCGTCCACTTCGCCGCGCAGGGCGTGCTCTCCGGCACCCAGGACCTGGTCGTCGCGGGCGGCGTCCAGAGCATGTCGCAGATCCCGATCGCCTTCGCCAGCCGCCGGGCGGCCGAACCGCTGGGATTCACGGAGGGTCCCTACGCCGGATCGACGGGCTGGCGCGAGCGGTACGGGAACCGGCCCGTCGACCAGTTCCACGGCGCCGAACTCATCGCCGCGCAGTGGGACATCGGCCGCGAGGAGATGGAGGAGTTCGCGCTCCGCTCGCACCGGCGGGCCGCCCGCGCCCTCGACGAGGGCCGCTTCGACCGCGAAACCGTGCCGTACGGCGCCGTCACCACCGACGAGGGCCCGCGCCGCGACACCAGCCTCGCGAAGATGGCGGCGCTGGCCCCGCTGACCGAGGGCGGCCGGCTCACCGCCGCCCTCGCCTCCCAGATCTCCGACGGTGCCGCCGCCCTCCTCATCGCCTCCGCACGCGCCGTCCGCGACCACGGGCTGACGCCGCGCGCCCGCGTCCACCACCTGTCGGTGCGCGGCGAGGACCCGATCCGGATGCTCTCCGCGCCGATCCCGGCCACCGCGTACGCGCTGCGCAGGGCCGGGCTGACGATGGACGACATCGATCTGGTGGAGATCAACGAGGCGTTCGCCTCCGTGGTCCTCGCCTGGCTGCGGGAGACCGGCGCCGACCCGGCGAAGGTCAACGTCAACGGCGGCGCCATCGCCCTGGGCCACCCCCTCGGCGCCACCGGCGCGAAGCTGATGACCACGCTCCTGCACGAACTGGAGCGCACCGGCGGCCGGTTCGGCCTCCAGACCATGTGCGAGGGCGGCGGCCAGGCCAACGTGACGATCATCGAACGGCTGTGAGGGGCGGGGGTTGTCCGGGGCGGGCGTACCGTTTCCGCGACGCTCAGTCCCGCGTCTCCCGCGTCTCCCGCGTCTCCCGCGTCTCCCGCGACGCCACGAACGCCTCCCGATGCCGGTCCGCGATGCCGCTGAGGTTGGCCTCGAAGGTGAAGCCCTGTTCGAAGCGGTAGCTGCGGCGGACGTCGACCGGGTCGATGCCGTTGAGCGCCGCCTTCGCCAGCCGCAGCAGCGCACCGTCCTTCGCGGCGATCTCCCGCGCCAGCTCCAGCGCCGCCGCCCGCAGCTCCGCCCGGGGCACCACCCGCCACACCGAGCCGTGCGCCCGCAGCTCCTCGGCGGTGACGGTCCGGGACGTGTAGTACAGCGTCCGCATCAGATGCGCCGGGACCAGCCTGGCCAGATGGGTCGCGGCGCCGAGCGCCCCGCGGTCCAGCTCCGGCAGGCCGAACACCGCGTCGTCGCTCGCCACGATCGCATCGGCGTTCCCGGCCAGCCCGACCCCGCCGCCCAGACAGAACCCCTGGATCGCGGCGACGACCGGCACCTCGCAGTCGTAGACCGCGGCGAACGCCGCGTAGCAGCCGCGGTTGGCGCCGAGCAGCGCGGTGTGGCCGGGCGTGCGCTGCATCTCCTTGAGGTCGACGCCCGCGTTGAAGCCGCGCCCCTCGGCGGCCAGCACCACGCAGCGCGCCCCGGGGTCGGCGCCCGCGGTGCGCACCGCGTCGGCGAGGTCGTACCAGCCCTGTACGGGAAGGGCGTTGACCGGCGGGACATCGACGGTGACGACGCGGACGCCCTCTTCGGGACGGGAGACGGAGACACCCATGAGGCGTTCGACCACCTTTCCATCTAACGTTTGTTAGGTACGCTAGCAGCTCGACGGAGGGCGGCGGAGGGGTCAGGTCCCGGATTGAGCGCCGCCACCAGCGGACGGAAGGGAACGCCATGGCCGGACTGTGCGCGCAGCGCGTCGTCGCGATCACCGGAGCCGGACGCGGACTGGGCCGCGCCCATGCGCTCGCCTTCGCCGCCGAGGGGGCCCGGGTCGTCGTCAACGACCTCGGCGTCGGGCTCGACGGGACCGGCGCGGTCACCGGGCCCGCCCGGCAGGTCGCCGAGGAGATCCGGGCCCTCGGCGGCGAGGCGGTGGCGCACGGCGGCGACATCGCCACACCCGAGGGCGCCGCCTCCCTCGTCGCCGCCGCGCTGGATTCCTTCGGCCGCCTCGACACCCTCGTCAACAACGCCGGATTCCTGCGCGACCGGATGCTCGTCAACCTCAGGGAGGACGACTGGGACGCCGTCGTACGAGTCCACCTCAAGGGCCACTTCCTGATGCTCCGGCACGCCGCCGCGTACTGGCGGGCGGAGGCCAAGGCGGGCCGCACCCCGCACGCCCGGATCGTCAACACCAGCTCCGGAGCGGGGCTGTTGGGCAGCGTCGGGCAGGGCAACTACGCGGCCGCCAAGGCCGGGATCGTCGGGCTGACGCTCGTCGCCGCCGCCGAACTCGCCCGCTACGGCGTCCAGGTCAACGCCCTCGCCCCGGCCGCCCGCACCCGGATGACGGAGCACGCCTTCGCTGAGACGATGGCGGCGCCGGCGGCGGGGGAGTTCGACGCGATGGCCCCGGAGAACGTCTCCCCGCTCGTGGTCTGGCTCGGCTCCGCCGACTCGGCGGGCGTGACCGGCCGGGTCTTCGAGGCCGAGGCCGGACGCATCACGGTCATGGAGGGCTGGCACCCCGGCCCGGGCGACGACACCGGCGCCCGCCGCACCCCCGCCGAGGCCGGTGCCACGGCCCGCCGCCTGCTCGCCGCGGCCCGGCCGCCGCTGCCGGTGTACGGGGCGTGAACGGCCGTCAGGCCGCGGGCCCCGGCCGTCCGGCCAGATGGCGGGCGGGCGGTTCGCCGCCGCCGTGGACGGCCAGATCCGCGCCGTTGATGTATCCGGCCGCCGTGCCCGCCAGGTAGAGGCAGGCGTCGGCCAGGTCGGAGGGGAGGGGGGGGGGGGGGCCGCGGGGGACTTCACTTGTCACCGAGAGTAATCGTGGGGTCTGACAACGGCGGGTGGAGCGGGTCCGGCCGTTACTGTGCGCGGTCGTCGTTCCGGGTGCGGCGGCCGGCGGCGACGCGTTCGTAGAATCCGAGGAGTTCCAGGTTGTCGACGGAGCCGGGGTTGACGGCCTTGTCGAGGGGGGTGCCCTGGAGGAGGCGTTTGACGGGGACCTCGATGCGCTTGCCGGTGAGGGTGTGGGGGATGCCGGGGGCCTCGATGATGTCGTCGGGGACGTGGCGGGGGGAGAGTTCGGTGCGCAGGGTCCGCTTGATCCGGTCGCGGAGGGCGTCGTCGAGGGTGGCGCCCGGGGCGAGGTGGACGAAGAGGGGCATCCAGTAGCCGCCGTCGGGGAGTTCGAGGCCGATGACGAGGGATTCGCGGATCTCGGGGAGGCGTTCGACGACTTCGTAGATGTCGGAGGAGCCCATGCGGACGCCCTGGCGGTTGAGGGTGGAGTCGGAGCGGCCATGGATGATGACGCCGCCCCGGGAGGTACGGGTGATCCAGTCGCCGTGGCGCCAGACGCCGGGGTAGGTGTCGAAGTAACTGTCGTGGTACCGGCTGCCGTCGGGGTCGTTCCAGAAGCGGACCGGCATGGAGGGCATCGGGTTGGTGACGACGAGCTCGCCGACCTCGTCGATGACCGGGCGGCCCTGGGGGTCCCATGCCTGGAGGTCGGTGCCGAGGCTGGGGGCCTGGAGTTCGCCGATGTGGACGGGGAGGGTGGGGACGGCCCCGGCGAAGCAGCTGCAGACGTCGGTGCCGCCGCTGACGGAGGCGATCCAGAGGTCGCCGTCGCTCTCCCGGAAGGTGTCATGGAGCCAGCGGAAGCCGTCGGGGGGCAGCGGGGAGCCGGTGGTGGCGACGCAGCCGATGGCGGAGAGGTCGAGGTCGCGGGCGGGGTGGATGCCGGCCTTGCGGCAGGCCATGACGTAGGCGGCGGAGGTGCCGAAGAGGGTGGCGCGGGTGGCTTCGGCGATCCGCCATTGGGCGGCGATGTCGGGGTGACCGGGGCTGCCGTCGTAGAGCACGATCGTGGTGCCGGTCAGGAGGCCGCCGACGAGGAAGTTCCACATCATCCAGCCGGTGGAGGTGTACCAGAAGAAGCGGTCGCCGGGGCCGAGGTCGCAGTGGAGGCCGAGCTGCTTGAGGTGTTCGAGGAGGATGCCGCCCTGGGACTGGACGATGGCCTTGGGCAGGCCGGTGGTGCCGGAGGAGTAAAGGACCCAGAGCGGGTGATCGAAAGGGACCTGTTCGTAGGCCGGTTCGGCTTCGTTGGTGGTCAGGTCCGACCAGGTGAGGGCGCCCTCGGGGGCGTCGGTGCCGAGCAGCGGGATGTGGACGACGGCGCGGAGGGTGGGGAGTTCGGCGCGGAGTTCGGCGACGGTGGCGCGGCGGTCGTGCTCCTTGCCGCCGTAGCGGTAGCCGTCGACGGTGAACAGGACGACGGGTTCGACCTGCTGGAAGCGGTCGAGGACGCTGCGAGCGCCGAAGTCGGGGGCGCAGGAGGTCCAGACGGCGCCGACGGCGGCGGTGGCGAGGAGGGCGGCGACGGCCTGCGGGATGTTGGGGAGGTAGCCACTGATCCGGTCGCCGGGACGGACGCCGAGGTCGCGCAGGGCGGCGGCGAGCGAGGCGACCTGGTCGCGGAGGTCGGCCCAGCTGACGGGGGTGACTTCCTGGCGCTCGTCGGTGTACAGCAGGGCGGGGGTGGCGGCGCGGTCCGGGTCGTCGGCGGTGCGCAGGGCGTGCTCGGCGTAGTTGAGGGTGGCGCCGGGGAACCAGCGGGCGCCGGGCATGCTCCGGTCGGCGAGCACGGTGTCGTACGGGGCGGCGAAGCGGACGTCGAACCAGGTGGCGACCGCCTGCCAGAAGGCGGGGAGGTCGTCGGTGGACCAGCGGTGCAGGTCGGCGTAGCTGCGCTGCGGGTCGCCGGGGGTGGCGGCGGGCGCGCCGTGGTGGGTCGCCGCCCATGCCTGGAAGCGGGTGACCTGTGCGCCGTCGATGCGGTCCTGGCCGGGCTGCCAGAGGGGCGCCGGCTGCTGGGCGGGGGGCGGTGCGGTGGTCATGTCGAAGCTCCCGGACGGTACGCGTGGTGGGCGTCGGCCGCGCCCGGCGCGGGTGCGGGGGTGGCGCGGCCTTCCTGGACGATGCCATGTGATCGTCCTGTGCACCAGGGTTGACCTGTGGGGCAGTGGTCACCCGAGGGTGCGGGGCGGGTTCGTGGTACAGGCGTGACCTGGGGTGCGGTCCGGTCGCGGGCGCGTCCGGTGGCCCCGGGGTGTGGGGGGTTCGGCCGTCGGGCGGCGCCCGGTGGACGCTCAGGTGAACGGAAGTTGAACGTCCCTCGGGTTGATTGCCGGGAATGACAGTCTGAGCAGCATGAACGGGCGTGATCTGGTGCGGTCGGTGCGGACCGTCGGTGCGGCGCAGGGGCTGCGGTCGGTGCGGGCCGCGTGGCGACGGCGGAGGGCGGACGCGGTGACGCTGCCCCGGGGCGGGCGGGAGCGGGCGCGGGTCCCCGGGGAGGCCGAGGGGGCCGAGCCGCAGCCGGGCGGTGGGGTGATCCGGTTCGCGCGGTCGTCGCTGCGGGTGCGGGTGGCGACGGGCGGTGCGGTGTTCTGCGGCTGGGACGGGGCGGCGCCGGAGCCGTCGTACGCGCTGGCCGGGTGCCCGCAGGCGGATGCGCGGGCGGTGCTGGAGCCGGACACCGAGGGCGGCTGGCGGGTGGTGTCGGAGCGGGTGACGGTGGTGGTGTCGCGGCACGGCGCGGTGGAGGTGCGGACGCCGGGCGGGGTGCTGCTGCGGCGGGAGCTGCCACCGCGGTGGTGGGACCGTACGGATCCGGGCGGCGGGGCGGCACCGGGTGCGGATGCGGCCGGTCCGGAAGGCGGCGGGGCGGACACGGAGCCGGCGGGCCCCGGGGACGGCGGAGCCGGTACGGAGGGCCGTTCGCGGTGGGTGCAGCGGTCGGAGGTGGCGGCGGACGCGCGGTTCTTCGGGCTGGGGGGCCGGGCGGCGGGGCCGCGGCTGCGGGACGGGGCGTACCGACTGTGGAACACCGCGCCCGGGGGGCCGGGCGGCGCCGCGGAGGACCGGCTGACGATGCCGGTGCAGCTGGTGGTGGCGGACGCCGGGACGCATCTGGTGTTCCACGACAACTCCTGGGACGGCTGGGTGACGTTGCGGGAGGGCCTGGAGGGCGCGGGGTCGGGGCACGACCGCCGGGGGGCGTGCGCGCTGCGGATGGACGGCGGGCCACTGCGGTACTGGGTGCTGGTGGGGACACCGGCCCGGGTGCTGATGGGGTGGACGGCGCTGACCGGCGCGCCGCTGCCGCCGCCGCGCTGGGCGTTCGGCCCGCAGCACGCGCTACGGGGTGGCGCCCCTCGGGTGCGGCGGGCGGTGGCCGCCCATAGGGAGCACGGGCTGCCGCTGGCCGCCGTCCATCTGGAGCTGGGGCCCGGGGCGCGGCGGGAACGCGGCGGTGAGCTGCCGGAGAGTGCGGAACTTGCGGATCTGACGCATGAGTTGCGGGGCGAGGGGGTGCGGGCCGTGGCGGTCGAGGGCCCGGCGGTCCGGGTGCGCACGGGGGCGCGGGAGTACGACGGCGGGGTGACCTCCGGAGTGTTCGTGCGCGATGCGCGGGGCCGGGAGGTACGCGGGGTGGCGGGGCCGGGCGAGTCGGTGTTCCCGGACTTCACGGATCCGGCGGCGCGCGCCTGGTGGGGCGGGCGGTCCGCGGAGCGGTGGGCGCAGGGGTTCGCCGGGGCGGGGCACGATCTGGCGGCTCCGGTGCCGTTCGCCGCGTGCGGGGAGGTGGCGCTGGAGCGGTCGGCGCGCCATGCGCTGGAGGGGCGCGGCGGCGACCACCGGGAGGCGCACAACGTGTACGCGCTCCAGATGGCGCGCGCCGGGCAGGGCGTGGGGGCGGCGGGCTTCGGGGAGCGGCGGTTCGCCTTCTCCCGTTCGGGGTGGGCGGGGCTCCAGCGGTACGGCGGGGTGTGGTCGGCGGACGCGGTGGCGGACTGGCCGGGGCTGCGGGCGTCGCTGGCGCTGGTGCTGGGCCTGGGGCTGTGCGGGGTGCCGTACAGCGGGCCGGAGGTGGGGGGCAGGGGCGCGGCGGAGGCGGAGCTGTATCTGCGGTGGTGTCAGCTGGCCGCGTATCTGCCGCTGTTCCGCACCAGGGGCGACGCGGGGCCGTGGGGGTTCGGGGCGGAGGTGCTGGCGCATGTGCGGGCGGCGCTGGCGGAGCGGGAGCGGCTGGTGCCGTACTTCGCGACCCTGGGGCAGCTGGCGCGGCTGACCGGCGCGCCCTACGTGCGGCCGGTGTGGTGGCGTACGCCGCACGACCGGGCGCTGCGGGACTGCGAGGACGCGTTTCTGCTGGGTGACGCGCTGTTGGTGGCGCCGGTGCTGGAGCCGGGCGCGCGGACTCGGGTGGTGCGCCTGCCGCGCGGGCGGTGGTACGACACGGCGACGGGGCGGGCGTACGACGGGCCCGGGCCGGTGCGGCTGGCGGCGCCGCTGTCGCGGATACCGGTGCTGGCACGGGCCGGGGCGGTGCTCCCGGTGACGGGCGCGGGCGGCGCCACGGAGTTGGAGGTCTGGGCGCCGGTCGCGGGGCGCAGGGGCGGCGGGCTGGTCGTACCGGATGCCGGGGGCGAGCACCCGGAGGTGGCCCGGTTCGTGACCTGGCTGGAGCGGGGCCGGGTGGTGGTGGAGCGTCAGGACGGCGGCGCGGTGGGGTACTGCGTACGGGTGCGGGGGGCGGGGGCGGCGGAGGGGTGAGACGGGCCGGGGACGGCGCGGGGCCCCGGAGGTACGGCGTCCGCCTTGTGCCCCGGGTGGCCGCCGTGTCCGGGAAACGGCCGGTCACCAGGGCCGATGCTCCCGGTCCGCCGGTGTCGATCACGGTAAGGGGTTCCCCTCGTCACCCCTGCACTGGCAGACGGTGCCCATGCCGGGAATGCGAGAGGTGCGTGATGCAGAGGTGTCCGGAAGAGCCGAGGCACGGGGCGGGGCGTCCGGGGCGGGAAGGCGGCTGCGGCGGCTGGTCCGGGGGCTCACCGTGGGGCTGGCCGCCGCGTTGACGGTGACCGTGGTCCCGGCGGGTGCGGTGGCC
This sequence comes from Streptomyces sp. NPDC059080, assembly GCF_042739975.1. Taxonomy (NCBI): domain Bacteria; kingdom Bacillati; phylum Actinomycetota; class Actinomycetes; order Kitasatosporales; family Streptomycetaceae; genus Streptomyces; species Streptomyces sp. NPDC059080. The sequence goes on along the minus strand of NZ_JBHYGX010000016.1, from coordinate 37,195 downwards.
TCTCCCCCGGAGGGCGGGGCGCGCGGTGGGGAGCCGCACGCCCCCGAGGAGTTCGTCGCGCTGCGGACGGCGGACCCGACGATCATCCAGGAGATGCGGTACTTCACGCCGCACGACTTCATGGGCGTACGGGTCACCGGATACCGCGAGCCGGCCTGTCTGGTGACCCAGGACACCGCCGACGGGCTGCACCGGGCGCAGCAGGCGTTCCTGCGGCGCGGCTACTCCCTGAAGGTGTACGACTGCTACCGGCCGCAGCGCGCCGTGAACCACTTCGTGGCCTGGGCCAAGGACCTCGACGACCAGCGGATGAAGGGCGAGTTCTACCCCCGTATCGACAAGTCGACGCTCTTCCGGGACGGGTACATCGCGGAGAAGTCGGGGCACAGCCGGGGCAGCACGGTCGATCTGACGCTGGTGAAGCTGCCCGCGCTGCCCACCCGGCCGTATGTGCCCGGTGAGCCGCTGTCGCCGTGCTACGGCCCCAAGGAGTCGCGGTTCCCCGACAACTCCCTGGACATGGGCACCGGCTTCGACTGCTTCGACACGCTGGCGCACACCCTCGACCCGCGCGTCAAGGGCAAGCAGCGGGCGAACCGGCTGCTGCTGAAGCAGGGCATGGAGCAGGCCGGTTTCACCCACTATCCCTCCGAGTGGTGGCACTACACGCTCACCCCGGAGACGTTCCCGGACACCTCTTTCGACTTCCCGGTGTCGTGGCGTTCGGTCACCGGGCGGCGCTGAACCACCGGGCGGAAGGGGTGGACCGCCCGGACCCGGAGGCCACCGGGGCGCGGCGCGGGCGTCCGGCTCCCGTCCCCGGCGGCTGAGGCCGGGCCGGGCCGGGACCACCGGACGGCGGGGTACGAGCCAGGGGCGAGCCGGAGGCCGACGCGCCCGCAGGCTCAGGACAGGGCGGGTTCCCGCTGCTCGGTGCTGATCCGCATGGCGTGCTGGACGACGGTGATCAGCACGTCCCGGACGGACTCCTTGCTCCGCGCGTCGCAGAGCAGCACCGGCACCGCGTCGTCGAGGTCCAGCGCCTCGCGGACCGTCTCCGGGGGGAACTGCTCCGCGTCGTCGAAGCAGTTGACGGCGACGGTGAACGGCAGCCCGCGGCGTTCGAAGTAGTCGACGGCGGCGAAGGAGTCGGCGAGCCGCCGGGTGTCGGCGAGCACCACCGCGCCGAGCGCACCGAGCGCCAGCTCGTCCCAGAGGAACCAGAAACGGTCCTGCCCGGGCGTGCCGAAGAGGTAGAGGACCAGGGCGTCGTTGACGGTGATGCGGCCGAAGTCCATCGCGACGGTGGTGGTGGTCTTGCCCTCCACGCCGTCGAGGTCGTCGACCGGGCGCCCCGCCTCCGTGAGCCGTTCCTCGGTGCGCAGCGGTTTGATCTCGCTGACCGCGCCGACCAGCGTCGTCTTGCCCACGCCGAAACCGCCCGCGACGAGGATCTTCAGGGTCGTCGGATCGACGGCTGACGACCGGCGGCGACGCTCAGAACGCCCGAGGACCATGGGTTGTTTCTCCCGAATGTGCCGATGGTGCCGCAGAGACCCACGGCGCCGTGCCGTGGGGGCCGGCGAGCGGCCTGCGGATGCTGAGGAACGGTACAACGTACGCCCGGCCTCGCCCACTTGTGCGGCGGGCCCGTCCGGACCGGGCGGGCGGGACGTCCGTAAGTGTCCCGAAAGGCGCGCGAGGCGCCGGGCGGCGGACGGCCGGAAACCGGCGCCCGCCGCCCCAGGGGTCAGGAATGACGGCCCAGGTGCTCGACGAGGAGCGTGGTGACCCGGTCGGGCACCTCCTCGGGCAGCCAGTGGCTGGCGCCGTCCAGGGCCTCGAAGCGGTAGGGCCCGTCCACCCACTCGGCGGTCAGCTCGGCGGCGGTGCGGCCGAGGGCGATGTCCTCGGTGCCCCAGACGTAGAGGGCGGGCACGGTGATACGGGCGGCGGGCAGCGCGAAGGTCTCCGCGGGCGCGCGGTACCAGTTGAGGGAGGCGGTCAGCGCGCCCGGCTCGGAGAGCCGCCGGATGTTGGCGTCGACGAGGGCGTCCGGCACATGGCCGCCGAACGCCTGCCGCATCAGGGCGGCGCCGTCGGCGAGCAGGCTCTCCTCGGCCGTGCCCGGGGTGCGGAAGAGGCCCACGTACTCGGACCGGGCCTGCTGGTCGGCGTCCTCGGTCACCGCACGCCGCAGCGCACCGGGGTGCGGCGTGGCCAGCGAGGTCACCGAACGCAGGCGGCCGGGGTGGGCACCGGCCAGCACCCAGGCGAGCAGACCGCCCCAGTCGTGGCCGACGACGTGGAAGCGGTCCGCGCCCTGGGAGTCGGCGAACGCCAGGGCGTCGGCGACGAGTTCGGTGACCGCGTAGGAGGCGACGCCGCCGGGGCGGGCGCCGGGGGCGTAGCCGCGCTGGTCGACGGCGAGGGCACGGTAACCGGCGGCGGCGAGGCCGGGGAGCACCTCGGACCAGGAGTCGGCGAACTCGGGCCAGCCGTGCAGCAGCAGCACGAGGTCGCCGTCGGCCGGACCGGCGGCGAGGGCGCCGTGGGTGTGCGGGCCGACCTGGATCTCCAGGTGTTCGAGGGGGTACGGCGACGTGTCCGCGGTCATGTCGGCTCTCTTCTCGTAGGACCCCGACCGGGGTGATGGTGCCTCAAAAAGACATTAACAACGGCACGTTGACGGGACGGAGCCGGGCCGTGGCCCGGCGCGGGAGGGCGCCGGGCCGCGGTCGCTCACAGGGCACGCAGGCCGTCGATGACCTCGCGCAGCACCTGTTCGTCGGGCAGCTCGGCGGGCGGCACCGGGCGGGTGAGGTGGACCAGCCCGGCGTCCAGCAGATCGCCGATGAGCACCCGCACCACGCCGACCGGCAGATCGAGGTCGGCGGCGAGTTCGGCGACCGACTGGGGCGCCGCGCGGCACCACTCGACGATGTCGAGCTGCTCGGGCGAGAGCGTGTGGTCGCCGTCCGCCGCGTCGTACCGGCTCTCCGCGATCACCAGGGCGATCAGGTCGAGCCGGCCCTCGGCCCCCGTGCGGGTCCGCCCGCGCGTCATCGCGTACGGGCGCACGACGGGGCCCGCCTCGTCGTCGTACCAGCGCGCCGCTCCGTCGTGGCGGGCGGCCGGATCGGACTGTTCGGTCATGTCCTCACCGCTGTCACCCGCCGGTGGGCGCACCACTGCGCGCCGCGGTGCCCAGGTGCGTACCCACCCGCTTGACGAGGAGCGTCATCTCGTAGGCGATCAGGCCGACATCGGACTCGGCGTCGGCGAGGACGGCGAGGCAGCTGCCGTCGCCCGCCGCGCTGACGAAGAGGAACGCGTCGTCCAGCTCGACGAGGGTCTGGCGGACCCGGCCCGCGTCGAAGTGGCGGCCGACGCCCTTGGCCAGGCTGTGGAAGCCGGAGGCGACGGCGGCGAGGTGCTCGCCGTCCTCGCGGGTGAGGTCCTTGGAGGCGCCGGTGGCGAGGCCGTCGCTGGAGAGGATGAGGGCCTTGCGGATGCTGCCGACCCGCTCGACGAGTTCGTCGAGGAGCCAGTTCAGCTCGCCGGAGCCCTGCGCGATGGCCGATGCGGTGGTGGCTGCTGCCTGCGGTGCGGTCATGGACCGTCCCCTCCCGGAGTGGTTCTGGATGCTGTCGTGCCCCCGTCGTCCCCGTCGCGGCCGGTGTCCTCCCGGGCCGCGGGCTCGTCGGGCGCGGGGTCCTCGCCCGTGTCGCGGCGACCGCGCCGCCAGCCGCTCTGGAGCGCGGCCATCCGGTTGCGGACCTCCTCGGCGTCCCGGTCGTCGTCGGCCGCACCGGGCCGCTCGTCACCGGCCCGGCGGTCCGGGTCGTTCTTGAGCTGCGGGGCGAGGCTGGCCTGCCGCACCCGGCGGGGCAGCCCGCCGACCGTGCTCCCGGGGGCCACGGGGCGGTCCGCCGGGCCGTCGCCCCCCGGTGCCGCCGGGGTGTTCCCGTCGGCCGGGCGGGGGTGGCCGGACGGCTCCTGGCCGGAGTCGCCGGGCCCGCCCGTGTGGGCGCGCGCCTCGCCGTCGTCGACGGTACGGCCGTGGTCCGAGACGAGCACCGGCGGATGCGGGCGGCGGCGCGGCAGCGGGGCCGGGCCGTCGTCGGGCGTGCGGTGCTCGGCGGGGGCCAGCCGCGGCCGCGGGACGAGGGCGGGCGACGGGGTGGGGCCGGTGGGCGTGGCGGTGCGGCGGCCGCGGGTCCGGGCGCGGAAGACGCCGTCCTCGTCGTCGAGCGGATGCGGGGCGTTGGCGGCCAGTTCCTGCCGTCCCTGGCCCAGGGCGCGCGGTCCGTGGGCGCGGGCCTCGGCCAGCGCGGCCGGTTCGCCGGTGACGGGCTCCAGCCGGGGCAGGTCCGGGCCGGTCAGGAAGACGCCGCCGGTGTCCTCGCCCTCCTCGGTCTCGGTCAGCAGCGCGCCGGGGAGGAAGACCACCGCGGTGGTCCCGCCGTACGGCGAGGGCTGGAGGGAGACGCGGACGCCCTGGCGCTGGGCGAGGCGGCTGACGACGAACAGGCCCAGCCGGTCGGTGTCGGAGAGCGCGAACTCGGCGGTCTCGGCGAGCCGGAGATTGGCGTCGAGGAGCTGATCGGCGGGCATGCCGAGGCCGCGGTCGTGGATCTCCAGGGTGAAGCCGTTGGCGACCCGCTCGCCGACGACCTGGACCGCGGTGTGCGGCGGGGAGAACACCGTGGCGTTCTCCAGGAGTTCGGCGATGAGGTGGGTGAGGTCGGAGACGGTGGGGCCCTCGACGGCGAGCCGGGGCAGCCGTCGCACCTCGATGCGTTCGTAGTCCTCGACCTCGGCGACGGCGGCGCGCACCACGTCCATCAGCCGGATCGGCTTGCGCCACTGCCGGGAGGGGGCCGCGCCGGAGAGGATCACCAGGCCCTCGGCGTGCCGCCGCATACGGGTGGTGAGGTGGTCGAGGCGGAAGAGGTCGGCGAGCTCGTCGGTGTCCTCGGTGCGGCGCTCCATGGTGTCCAGCAGGGTGAGCTGACGGTGGAGCAGCACCTGGCTGCGGCGGGCGAGGTTGACGAAGACCTCGGAGACGCCGCGGCGCATATCGGCCTGTTTCACGGCGGCCTCGACGGCGGCCCGCTGGAGGGTGTGGAGGGCCTGGCCGACCTGGCCGGTCTCGTCCTGGCCGAACTCCTGCCGCGGCACCTCGGCCTCGATGTCGACCTGCTCGCCCGCGGCGAGCCGCCGCATCACGGCGGGCAGCCGGACGCCGGACACCTCGTGGGCGGTCCGGCGCAGTGCGGTGAGGTCCTTGACGTGCCGACGGCCGATGCGGACGGAGACAATCAGGGAGACCAGCAGGGCGACGAAGCCGAGGACACCGGCGATGGCCGCCTTCGCGACGACGGCCAGGGCGACCGGCCGCACCCGCTCGCGGTAGTGCTCCCCGGACTCCTGGCCCATCCGCTGGAGATCGTCGAGGACGGTGGAGGCGAGGATGTCCCAGCGCTCGGCGTTGACCGCGTCGGGGGCCTCATCCGCGCCCGCGGCCACCACGGCGTCCTCCACGGCCTCCAGTTCGCGGGTCTTGGCGGAGTGCCAGTAGTCCTCGTAGTCGGCGCGGTCGCGGGCCGGCATGAGGGGCAGGCCGGTGCGCATCAGGACGCGGCGTTCGGCGATCTCGTCGGAGACGGTCCGCAGGTCGATCTTGGTCATCCGGCCGGAGGCGAGCGCGGCGGAGAGCAGCGCGTCCTCGCGGGCGAACGCCTCCCGGGCGCGGTCGAAGGAGATCAGCGCGCGGCCCTGCTTCTCCAGGGCGACGTCGTCCAGCACGTGCAACGCGACGATCAGGTCGTACTGCGAGTCGATCATCCCCGCGTACGCCTCGAACGCCTCGTCGCGCGAGATGGTGTTGTCCTCGACCTGGCGGCGCAGGGACGGGAGAGGCGTGAGTGCCTTGACCGCGCTGTCCAGGGAGGCGGCAGTGGAGCGGCCGAGGTCGTCGCGGACGGCCGGGACCTCGGCGTCGGCGCGGAGCCGGGCGAGGGATTCATCGGTGGCCCGTGCCTGCCCCTGGAGTTGGGGCAGGGCGTCGGCGTCCCTCCGGTCGGCGAGGTACATCAGGCTCTGCCGCCGCTCCCGCTGGAGATCCTCGACGAGGTTCCGGGAGGGGTGGCCGAGCTTCTGAACGACCCGGCCGACCGTGAGCAGTTGATCTGCCGCACGCCCGGTGACGTACGTCGCGAACGCCCACATGGCCGTCAGGGACACCAGCGGTACGAGCAGCAACGCCACGATCTTCCGGCGGATCGACTTCCCGCGAAAGCGCATGGCCTCCCCCAGTCAGCCCCGGCGGCCGGGGGTGGTGTTCCGTCAACAAACGGCGCGAGCCTACTACTGCCCGGCGGCCAACCCGAAGACCCGGCCGGGCCTTGGGGAAAGTCCCGGCGGGGATCGCCCGGCCTTGTCCGGCGATTCCCGGACAAGGTGCCCGTGGGTCGGCGGGGCACCGGGAGGCGCCTCCGGCCATCACCCCATGGAGTGGCCGGAATTGCCCCACCCCGGGTCACCCTCACGTGGCGGTGTGGGTGACGATGGCGGCGGCGCCGGGCATCCGGGCGGCATGCGGCCGTCCCCGGAGGGCGCCCCGCGTGCGCTGGGCGGAGCCCGGGCGGCGGTACGTACGGGGAGGGTGAGGCGTTGAGGGACACCGGCAGGCGCCCGTTGTGGCAGGAAGAGCCCGCGGCCCGGCGGCGGATGGCCGATCCGGTGCGGACGGCGGCCGTACGGGCCGTGATCATCGTGGCGCTCACCCTGATCCAGGCCATGACCGCGTTCCTGGCGACGCTGGCCGGCTCGTGGCTGGCGTTCCCGGCGGTGATCAGCACGGTCGCCAGCACGGTGGTGGCGACCTGGGCGGTGCTCGACGTCTGGGTGACGCGTCAGGTCTGGGTGCAGCGGTACGGCGTGCAGTCGCAGCCGAGCAGTACGGCGCGGCAGTTGCGGCGCGAGCGGCGGCGGGCGCGGCGGGAGGAGCGGCGCGCGGCGCGGGAGGAGCGACGGGCCGGGGGCGCCGCCGCGTAACGGGCGACGCCCCCGGGTCCGTCCGCCGGTTCAGGCGACCGCGTCCTCCCGCACCGCGGGCCGGACGTGGAGGACGCCGTCGATGACGGCGACCTCGTGGGTGCGGACCGGGCGGCGGGCCGGCAGGCAGGTCGCGGCGCCGGTGCGCAGGTCGAACAGGGCGGCGTGCAGCGGGCACTCGACGAGGCAGCCCTCGACGTACCCCTCGGAGAGCGAGGCGTCCTGGTGGCTGCAGAGGTCGTCGACGGCGTAGAAGCCGCCGTCCTCGGCGTGGAAGACGGCGATGGCGGGTGTGTGGTCGTCGACGGTGATCCGGACGGCTTCACCCTCGGGAAGATCGTCGATGCGGCAGACGGGAATCATCTGGCCCCCCTCGCGCTGATCGGTATCATGGCGTTGTGAATAACGCATCGCAGAGCGCGATGCGCAACAGAATCCAGGCCGTGGGGCGGGCCGTCAAGGGCCTTCGGGCCGTTTCTCCCGGCCCCGGCTCGCCAGGGATCCCCGGGCCCCCACGCGCCTCACGGGCTCCCTCCGACGCGCCCCCAGGGGCCAACGGGCGGTGACACGAAGTCCCATGTCGAACACGAGCGATACCGCAGCGGAGCGGCCCGACGAGCGGCGCGGCGGGGCGGGTTCCGTCCAGTCCGTGGACCGCGCGGTGAGCGTGCTGGAGCTGCTCGCCCGCCTCGGCGAGGCGGGGGTGACCGAGCTGTCCGAGGAGCTGGGCGTCCACAAGTCCACCGCGTTCCGGATCCTGGGCGTGCTGGAGAACCGCGGGCTGGTCGAGCAGGAGAAGGAGCGCGGCAAGTACTTCCTCGGCGCGGGGGTGTTGCGGCTGGCGGGCGCCGCCGCCATCCGGCTGGACATCTCGCAGGAGGGCCAGCCGGTGTGCCGGGCGCTGGCGAACGGTACCGGGGAGACCGCCAACATCGCGGTGCTGGACGGCGATGCGGCGGTCAACATCATGCAGGCGCGCGGCGCCGCCGCGGTCACCGCCTACAACTGGCTGGGCCGCCGCACCCCGCTGCACGCCACCGCGAGCGGCAAGGTGCTGCTGGCGCATCTGCCGGGCGAGCGCCGGGAGCGGTTGGCGGGGCGGAAGCTGGCGCGGTTCACGGAGCACACGCTGACCTCCGCCGGTGATCTGCGCGCGCAGCTGACCGGCGCGTTCGAGGACGGATTCGCCTGCTCCACCGAGGAGTTGGAGATCGGGCTGAACGCGGTGGCGGCTCCGGTGCGGGCGCACGACGGCGCGGTGATCGGCGCGATCGGCGTCTCCGGACCGGCGTACCGCATGCGCCGTTCCCTCCTGCCGGAGCTGGCGCAGCGCGCGGTCGAGGCGGCGGCGGACCTCTCCCGGCGGATGGGGCACGCGGGCTGAGGGGACGTCGGACGACGGGGCGGGCGCTCTGGTGCGGGGCCATGCGAGGCATGCGGTTCGCCCTGGGGAGACGGGGGGCCGAGACGCGCCGGGCGGGCGCTCCGGGGCGGGTCCGGGCAGCCGCCGAGGAGCCGGTCCGAGCAGTCGCCGCGAGGCCCTTCCCGGTGGCGGAAGACGACCCTTGACGGATCGGGGACGGACTTTCAGCATGTCTCCTATCGCGCAACTCGGCGCGCGATAGGCAACATCGGGGCGTGGGCGGTCCGCCGTCCACCGCTCCCCCCACCCCTGCGCAGCGCACCACCCACCCCTCACAGGCATCCGTGCCGACTCTCGCGTGCACCCGCCCCTGCCCGCACGGCAGGCGCTGTTTAGGAGTGAGCCATGCCGCACGAAGTCCGCGCCGCCGTCGCCGTCTCCCCGGGCGCACCCGTCGAGGTGCTGCCGATCCTCGTGCCCGACCCCGGCCCCGGCGAGGTCCTGGTCGCCGTCCAGGCATGCGGGGTCTGCCACACCGACCTGCACCACCGCGAGGGCGCGGTCGGCGACGCCTTCCCCTACCTGCTCGGCCACGAGGCGGCCGGGGTCGTCGAGGCGGCCGGACCGGACGTCGCCGACCTCGCCCCCGGCGACTTCGTCGTCCTCGCCTGGCGGGCGCCCTGCGGCCGCTGCCGCTCCTGCCGCCGTGGCCGCCCGTGGTACTGCTTCGACTCCCGTCACGCCACCCAGCCCATGACGTTGCGCGACGGCACCCCGCTCGCCCCGGCCCTCGGCATCGGGGCGTTCGCCGAGAAGACCCTGGTCGCCGCCGGGCAGGCGGTGAAGGTCGATCCGGCGGCCCGGCCGGAGGCGGCGGGGCTGATCGGCTGCGGGGTGATGGCCGGGTACGGCGCGGCCGTGCACACCGGGGGCGTCGGCAGCGGCGACACCGTCGCGGTCATCGGCTGCGGCGGCGTCGGCAACGCCGCCATCGCCGGAGCCTCCCGGGCCGGGGCGCGCCGGGTCATCGCCATCGACATCGACGACCGGAAGCTGGACGCCGCCGAACGCTTCGGCGCCACCGACACCGTCAACTCCCGCGGTACGGACCCCGTCGAGGCGGTCCGCGCGCTCACCTCCGGGTTCGGCGCCGACGTCGTCATCGACGCGGTCGGCCGCCCGGAGACCTACCTGCAGGCGTTCGCCATGCGCGATCTGGCCGGGACGCTGGTCCAGGTCGGTGTGCCGGAGCCGGACATGCGCGTCGAACTGCCGCTGGCCGACCTCTTCGGACGCGGCGGCGCCCTGAAGGCGTCGTGGTACGGCGACTGTCTGCCCAGCCGCGACTTCCCCGTCCTGATCGACCTCCACCTCAGCGGCAAGCTCGACCTGGAGCGCTTCGTCACCGAGACGATCGGCCTGACCGGCATCGAGCCCGCCTTCGCCAAGATGCGGCGCGGCGAGGTGCTGCGGTCGGTCGTGGTGTTGTGAGGGAGGCCGGGGCCCGTACGGGACGGCGGGGCGGGAGGCGCCGGTGCCGGGCCTCCCGCCCCGGGGCTCAGCCGCCCGGCGTCGGTTCCGGGGTCTCCTCCGGGCGCTTGTACATCCGGGTCGCCGTGATCTGGCCGTGGACCGCCTCGCCGGACGGGTCCGGCTGCGGCAGGCCGGGGCGCAGATGCTCCTCGACGCTGATGTACTTCAGGCCCGCCCGCAGGTCCGCATCGTTGCGCAACCGGATGACCAGCGGGAACTCCGCCAGCGCGGTGGTGTCGAAGAGGCCGGTGGTGTAGATCAGCTGGACGCCGAGCGCGTCCGCGACGGCCCGCTGCAGCTCCAGCAGATACGTGGCGTTGGCGCGGCCGATGGGGTTGTCGAGGAAGAGCGTGCCCGCGTGGGGCTGCTTGTCGCGGCCGCGGTCGTTGCTGCGCAGCGCGGCCATCGTGCAGTACAGCGCGATGGCCGCGGTCAGCAGCTGGCCGCCGGAGAAGACGTCGCCCATCTGACCGACCGGCACCCGCTCGGCGCGCAGCACCGCGTCCGGCTTGAGGATCTCCACGGCCACGCCGCGCGGCGCCAGCGCGGCGGCCACCCCGCGCAGCAGCAGGGACATGCCGTCGCGCCGCAGATCGCTGTTCTTGCGTACGGCGGCGCGGGTCGCCTCGTCGATGACCTCGCCCAGCCGCTCGGTGAGCGTGGCCTGGTCCGGGTCCTCGAAGCGGATGCGCAGGAACTCCTGGCCCGACCACTCCCCCAGCCCCTCCGGCAGCTGGGAGAGCCGCTGGGCGGAGCGGAGCGTGGTCAGCGAGGAGTCCACCAGACCGCGGAGCCGGTCGACGATGGAGTCGCGGTTGCGCTCCAGCTGGTCCAGCTCGTCGGTGAGCACCCGCAGCCGGGGCGCGAACGCCTCCGCCCACTTCGTCGCGTGCTCCGGCAGTGCCGCCGCGGGCAGCTCCCGGATCTGCTGCCGCGCCGGGGTACGGACCTGCTCGAAGCGGGTGGCGTTGGCGTGCCGGACGAGGACGTCGCCGGCGTCGCGGACGGTGCTGTCGGCGGCGGAGAGGTCCTGGGCGCAGCCGCGCAGCGAGCGGCGGGACTCGGCCGCGGCACGGCGGCCCTCCTCCAGGCGCCCGGTGTACGGCTGGACGGGCTCGTCCACGCTGTCGTCGGCGGGCTGCGCCTCCCGCAGCAGATCACGCAGGAGCGCCGCGGTCTCCTCGAAGCCCCCGGCCGCCTCCTCCGCGGCGCGGTGGCCGCGCAGCAGCTCGTCATGGTGGGCGCGGGCGGACTCCAACGCCGCGGTGGCGGTGGCCAGTTCCCCGGCGGCGGTGCGCAGCAGCTCCTTGGCGCGCTCCGCGTCGGCGGGCACCTGCTCCTGGGGAAGGTCGGTGTGGGCCGTGCCCTCCTCGGGCGCCAGCCGCTCCGCCTCGCCACGCAACCGGCCCAGCTGCTCGCTGGCCGCCGAGGCGCGGGTCTCCAACATCGTCACCAGCGACTCGGCGCGCCCGGCGGCGGCCTGCCGGGACGGGCCGTCGGCGGCGTCCGGGCTCTCCAACAGCGCCCCGGCGCGGGTGCGGACCTTGTTGGTCAGGCGGTTCAGCTCGGCGAGCGCGGCGGACTCGTCGCCCTCGGCGCGGGCCTGTTCGGCGCGGAGGTCGGCGCCGACGCCGACCTTCTCGTACAGCTGTGAGGCGGCGCGGTACGCCTCGCGCAGCGCGGGCAGCGAGGTGGGTGTGCCCTCCGGGGCGGGGCCGAGGTCGTCGGGGACACCGGCGATCTCGGCGCGTTCGGCGCGCAGTGCGCGGGCGGTGCGGTGGGCGTCGTCGGCGGCGCGCTGGGCGGCCCGGCGGTCCTCGTCGGCGGCGCGGGCGCGGTCCACACACTCCTCGGCGCGGGCCTCGAACTCGGCGGCCTCGTCGGCGAGTTCCCGCATCCGCGACTGCCAGCCGGCGCGCTCGCGCAGCCGGTGGGCGAGGCCCGCGAGCAGGTCGGCGGAGCGGCGGGCACGCTGGGCGGCCTCCTGCCGCTCGTCGCGGACGGCGGTGGCCTCGGCGGCCGTCTCGTCGGCCTCGGTGCGGGCGGCGCGGGCCTCGGTCAGCTCGGCGGCCGCCTCCGTCGCCGCCGTACGGGTCCGCTCGACGGCCTCGGCCAGCTCGGCGAGGTGACCGGCCGGGCAACCGGCGCGCCAGGAGGTGAGGCGGGCCGCGAGCGCGCGGTCGTCGGCGAGGCGGGCGGCGAGCGCGCGGATCGCGTCGTCCCGCTCGACGGCGCGGGCGCGCAGGGTCCGGCGCTCCTCGTCGGCGGCGGATTCGTCGTGCATCGCCGGGTTCGGCGGGACGAGGAAAACGCCGGAGTCCGCGGCGGGGGTTTCCGGGGCGGGCGCGAGCAGGGCCTCGGAGGTGCCGACGGCGACGGCGGAGCGGGGCAGCAGCGCGGCGGCGGCGAGGATCTCCCGGGCCCGGGCGTGGGTGTCCGGGTCGGTGATGATCACGCCGTCGACCAGCTCGGGCCGGGCGGCGAGCACCCGGGCGTGGTCGGCGGGGTCGACGGACTGGGCGAGGTAGCGCCAGCCGGGCAGCGCGGGGACGCCGTGTTCGCCGAGGTATTCGACGGCGGCCAGGACGTCGGGGCCCGGGGGCAGCAGACCGCCGTCGCCGAGGGCGCCGAGGATGCGGGCGTCGTCGGCGGCGGCGGTGCGCAGGTCGAAGAGGTGGCGCTCGGCGGAGGCGACGCCGTCGTCCAGCACCTCGCGCAGGGCGTCGGCGTTGCGGTCCAGCTCCTCGGCGGTCAGCGGACCGGCCAGGTCGGACGCGGGTGCGGCGCCGTCGGCGGCCGGGACGCCCGTGACGGTGGGGGTCTGCGGCAGGCCGAGGAGGTCGGCGAGGCGCTGTTCGGCGCCGAGGGCGGCGGCGGTGGCGCGCTCGGCCTCCCAGGCGCGGGCGGCGGCGGTGGCGGCGTCCCCGGCGCGGGCGGCGGCCAGTTCGGCGGCGGAGTGCCGGGTGGTGGCGCGGCGGGCGTGGTCGGTGGCGGTGCGGGCGACCTCGCGGGCGCTGTCCCAGACGGCGACGGCGTCCTTCTCGGCGTCGGCGGCGGCGAGGGCCGCGCGGGCCGGGTCGGCGTCCGGGGAGCTGTCGTCGAGCCAGCCGGCGCGGACCGCCTCGGCGGTCTCCTCGGCGACCTCGGCGAGCCGCTGCCCGAGGTGGTCGGCCTCACTGCGGGCGCGCTGGGCGTGGGTGGCGGCGGCGGTGGCGTCGCGGTGCGCGTTCTCCCCCACCTCCTGGAGGGCGGCGGAGCGCTCCTCCTCCTCGCCCGCGAGGCGTTCCCCGGCCTCGGCGGCGGTGTGCAGGGCGCGGACGAGGCCGGCGGCGGCGGTGGCGCGGGCGGCCAGGGCCGGTGCGGCGTCGCGTTCGGCCTCGCGGATGACTGCGGCGACGCGGGCGGAGCGGTCGGCGGCGGCGCGGTGGCGCAGCACCGTCTCGGCGGCCTGCCAGGCGCTGTACAGGGTGCGGGCGTCGTTCAGTTCGCGGCGCTGGGCGGCGGCGCCCTTCTCGGCGGCGGCCAGCGCCAGCGAGGCATGGCGGTAGGCGAGTTCGGCGGAGACCAGGGCGCGGCGGTCGCGGGTGCGTTCGGCGTCGGTGACGCGGTGGGCCGCGGCGGCGACCTGTTCGGCCAGCTCGGCGGCGCGGCCGTGCTCCTCGGTGGAGCGGGCGTGCAGCTGCCGGGCGAGGGCGCGGGTGCGGCGCTCGGCACCGAGGTGCACCTGGCGGGCCTGCTCGCGGCGTTCGGCGGCGTCGGCGATGGTGGTGAGCAGGCCGAGGGAGCCGGCGGTGAACTCCCGCTCGGCGGTCAGCTCGGCGCGGCGGCCGAGCTTGTGGGCGAAGCCGTGGACGAGGTCGGCGAGGCCGTCGGTGTCGCGGGTGTCGGTGACGGCGCGGAGCAGCAGGTCGGTGAAGTCGGAGTCGTTCTTCACCGCGAAGAGACCGGCGGCCTCACCCTCGTCGGCGTTCATCTCCCGCTGGTAGCGGAAGAGTTCGGGGTCCAGGCCGAGGTCGCCGAGGTGTTCGTTCCAGCGTTCGTGGATCTCCTCCCAGACGACGTCGAGGTGGGGGTAGTGCCTGCCCGCCTCGGTCAGGACGTCGCGGAAGCCCTTCATGGTGCGGCGGCGGCCTCGGGCGCCCGAGGCGCCTTCGCCGTCCTCGGTGCGCGGCCGGACGACGGTGGCCTCGGCGACGGGCAGCGCGTCCAGGCTCATCCCGGGTCCGGGGCGGAAGCTGTACCACGCCTCGGCGAACTTCCGCGGGTCGTTGGAGACCTGACGGCCGCGCCATTCGCTGACCTTGCCGACGACGACGGACTCGCCGGTGACGGTGTGCTGCCACTCCAGGGCGACGTGGCCGCAGTCGTCGGCGAGCAGGAACTTGCGCAGCACGCCGGAGCTGGCGCCGCCGAGGGTGTTGCGGTGGCCCGGCAGCATCACCGAGAAGATCAGTTTGAGGAGGACGGACTTGCCGCCGCCGTTCTCCAGGAAGAGGACGCCCGCGGGGGCGGGGCGGCGCGGCGGGCCGGTCGGTTCGTCCTCGAAGAAGTCCGCCTGGGCCGGCGCGGGCTGCGGTACGGGGACGCCGACGCCGCGCAGGTCCAGCACGGTGTCGGCGTAGCGTGCGCCGGCCGGTCCGATGGAGTAGAGGCGGACCCGGGACAGCTCGTACATGGCGGACTTTCGTTGTCGGGGTGGGCAGGAGTGGGCAGGAGGCGACGTCGGGCGGCGGGCGGTCAGGGGCTGTGGAACGGGAGTCCGGCGTCGGCCACCAGGTCGAGGGCGTCGGTGTCCTCGCCGGGCAGCAGGGAGGCGGTGCCGTCGGCGACGGGGACGACGCCCAGCTCCAGCAGTTCGCTCATCGCGGCGCCCCCGGCCAGGTCGCGGACCTGGAGTTGGTAGCGGGCGGTGGTGCGGTAGGTGCCTCCGGCGTCGTCGCCGGTGCGCTGGAGGAAACCGGAGTCGACGAGGAAGGTGACGGCCTTGGCGATGATGCCGGTGGTGGAACCGGCCAGCCGCCGGGCGTCCTTGGTGGCGCCGGTGGCGCTGCGGCGGGCGTAGACGCGCCAGGCGGCCTCCAGGCCGGGGGCGCCGGTGGCCGGGTCGGTGTTCTCGCCGTCCTCGGCGGCGCGCTCCTCCAGGCGGCGGCACGCCTGGCGGACGAAGGCGTCGACGCCGTTGACGGTGAGGCGGCCGATGTAGCCGTCGTCGGCGAGGTCCTCGGGGCGGGGGAAGGCGAGGGCGGCGACGGCGAGGTGGGCCAGACCGTGCAGGAAGCGGTCGGCGGAGTCGGCGGAGGCGCGGCGGGCGTAGTCGCCCATGCGGACCGCGAAGACGGAGTCCTCGGCGGCGGTGACGGCCATTCCGGCGCGGGTGGAGACCTCCAGGACGACGAGGCCGAGTCCGGCGGCGACGGCGTCGGCGAGCCGGGCGAAGGCGGGGTCGTCGCGGTGGCGGCGCAGCAGTTCGGCGTATTCGGCGTCGCGGGCGGGCAGCAGCTTGGGCTGGAGGCCGAAGGCGACGAGCCGGGCCGCGTCGGCGGCGTCGGCGGGGGTGACCGGCGCCGCGGCGGGCTCGGCCCCGGCGGTGGCCCCCCGCCCGGGGGGCGCGGGCACCGGCTCCGGCTGCGGCACCTCGTCGGCGGCGTACTCGGTCACGGGCGGGGCTCCTTGTGGGGGACGGACGGGTGAGGCAGGGGTGCGGCGGGCGGGATCCGGCGGCCCCGGGCCACCGGTCGGGCCGGGCCGCACGAGGCGGACCA
Source organism: Streptomyces sp. NPDC059080 (assembly GCF_042739975.1). Taxonomy (NCBI): domain Bacteria; kingdom Bacillati; phylum Actinomycetota; class Actinomycetes; order Kitasatosporales; family Streptomycetaceae; genus Streptomyces; species Streptomyces sp. NPDC059080. The sequence continues at coordinate 21,475 of NZ_JBHYGX010000016.1, read as the reverse complement.
GGGAATCGGCATCAGGACGCCTCCGAGCGGTCGGCGGCCATGCCCGCGGCGTCCAGGAGGGCGGTGCCGACGATGAGGTCGGCGCCGCCGAACTCGGGGTCGGTCAGCTCGGTGCCGTCGTCGACGGCGAAGAGCAGCTGGGCCTCGCCCTGGCGGTAGGCGGTGCCGACCGGGGGGCTGGCGGCGTGCACCGCGAGGAGGGCGACGAGGTAGGCGAGGTCCGGGTCGCCGGTGCGGCGGGCGTCGGCGAGCAGTCCGGAGAGGCGGCGGGGCGCGTCGGACGGCAGGTCCAGCAGGGCCATGGCGGCGTCCAGCTGCGCCTCGCTGAAACGGCTGTCGTCGGGGGTGGCGACGAGATCGGGCTCCGGCATCTCGGCGCCGAGGTGCTCCCGCTCGGCGGGCGGGGTGAGCAGGGTGTCGACGAGGTCGGTGACGCGGACGGCGGCCGGGGTGCGCAGGCCGGTGCCGTGGGCGAAGAAGGCATCCGTGACGCGGCGGGCCTGCTCGGTGGGGAGCGGCAGCAGCGGCGCGACGAGCTGACCGTAGAGGTCGAGCCCGGAGCGGGCGGTGGGGGCGGCGAACGCCTGGCGGTCCTGCTCGGCGCGGAAGAGCGGTCCGGCCTCCAGCAGGCGGGACTGGAGCTGGGTGTGGCGCCGGATGCAGTCCTTGACGATGTCGACCAGCTCGGCGGCGCGCCGTTTGTGCTCGGGCTCCTCGGTCTCGTCGCGGGCCTTGCGGATGTTGGTGAGGATCGCGTTCTCGTGGCGGTAGCGGTCGGCGACGTGGTCGAGCGCTTCGGCGATCATGTCGGGGACGGTCTGCAGCCAGTCGACGGCGCGGACGTTGCGCCGGGTGGCGTCGAGGGTGCGGCGCAGCGTCTCGGCGTACTGGACGGTGCGGTAGCGGGCCTGCTCGGCGGCGAGCTGGGCGTCGGCGAGGCGGCCGCGGCTGATCAGCACCTCCAGCTTGACCTCGGCGGCGATCTGGGCGCTGGTGACGTCGGTGTCGAGGGCGCCGACGAGGACGTTGACCGCTTCGTCGGTGGTGCGCAGGAAGACCGCGCCGCCGGTGCCGGGGACCTCTTCGATGAGCTTGAAGTCGTAGTCGCGGCGGACGTAGGCGCCGGTGGTGTCGAACGTGCCGTAGACGGCGCGGAATCCGCGGTCCACGCTGCCGACGTTGAGGAGATTTTCCAGCACCCAGCGGGCGACGCGCTCGTGTTCGGCGGCGGGCCGCCCGGGGGCCTGGGCGGCGATGCGGGGCAGTACCCGGGCCACTATCTCCTCGTGGTCGGCGCCGGTGTCGAAGTCCATGTGGAGCGTGACCAGGTCGATGACGGCGAGCGCCACCTCCGCCATGGCGTACCCGCCGTACTCGCCCGCGAGGTTGGCCTTGCGGGCGTCGAGGTCGTGCAGCGGCGCGGTGCACGCGAGGGCGCGCAGGCGGCGGGCCAGGCCCTCGTCGGCGGCGGGGCCCGGCGCGGGCCGGTGGGTCCCGGCCGGCTGGGGCGCGGCGGCCCCCGGAGCTGGAAAAGTCACGTCGCACAGAGTAAGCGCTCGCACTGACAACGGACGAAACGGCGCTGCCCCGGCCCGCTCCTGGGGCACGTTCCGGCCGGTCAGCCAGTGTACGCGGACCGCCCGAGGGCGGTGACGGCGCGTACCCGGTCGGCCTCGGCGGAGCGGACGCCCGGCCCGCCGGGGCCGCGGCGGGGTCAGTGGGTGGCGCCGCCCGGCAGCCGCAGGTCCTCGCGGGTGGTGGCGGCGGTCGCGGCGATCTCGCGCAGGGCACGGGCGACGGTGTCCACCGGCAGGGACGGCTGCGCACGGCCGGTGACCTGCTCGGGCGCGTAGGGGACGTGGACGAAGCCGCCGCGCAGGGCGGGCAGTTCGGTGGCGATGAGGTGGGCGAGGGCGTAGAAGACGTGGTTGCAGACGAAGGTCCCGGCGGTGTGCGAGACCGAGGCGGGCAGGCCCGCGGCGCGGACGGCGGCCACGCACGCCTTGACCGGAAGGGTGGCGAAGTAGGCGGCGGGGCCGCCCTCGACGACGGGTTCGTCGATCGGGGCGGCGCCCGCGTTGTCGGGGATGCGGGCGTCGTCGAGGTTGACGGCGACGCGTTCGACGGTGATGTCGGGGCGGCCGCCCGCCTGGCCGACGCAGATCACCACGTCGGGCCGGTGCGCGGCGACCGCGGCGCGCAGCGCGCGGGCGGCCTCGCCGAAGACGCAGGGAAGTTCGGTGGTGCGCAGGTCGAGTCCGGCGGGCGGCTGCGCGGCGGCGGCGCGGACCGCCTGCCACGACGGGTTGGTCTTCTCGCCGTCGAACGGTTCGAAGCCGGTCAGCAGTACCCGGGTCATGCGGTCTCCTCGGTGGTGACGGCTGCCCGGCGCGGCGGGCGGCCCGTACGGCGGCGGCCTCGGTCAGAAGGCGAAGAGCGCCATGATCACGATGTTGCAGCCGAGCAGGACGCCCGCGGTGGGCAGCTGCGCCTTGATCGGCCCGTACTGGTCCTTCAGCTCCAGGAGGGCGGCCGGGACGATGTTGAAGTTGGCGGCCATCGGGGTCACCAGGGTGCCGCAGAATCCGGCGAGCATGCCGAGGGCCAGGACGGCGGGCGCGTTGCCGTGGAAGTGCTCGACGAGGACGGGCCAGCCGACGGCGGCGGTCATGACGGGGAACGCGGCGAAGGCGTTGCCCATGATCAGGGTGAACAGGAACATGCCGACGCAGTAGACGACGACGGCGATGGAGAGGGAGTCGTCGGGCAGGACCGCGGTGGTGATCTTCCCGACCTGGGTGCCGACGCCGGAGACCTGGAAGATGGCGCCGAGCGTGGCGAGCATCTGCGGCAGCAGCATCGCCCAGCCCATGGACTCCAGCATCGAGCGGCCGGCGGCGACGGGCACCGAGAGCCGCTTCTCGCGCAGCATGACCATGGCGACGACGAGTGCGACGACGGCGCCGATGCCCAGGCCGAGGATGGTCTCGCTGCCCTCCTGGAGGACCGGCCGTCCGCCGATGCGCAGGCGGGCGACGCCGACGGCGCAGACCAGCGCGACGACGGGGATGGTGAGCGCCGGGACGAAGAGGCGGCTGCCGAACCGGGCGGCGAGGGCGGTGCGTTCGGCGGGGGTGGTGGTGCGCGGGGTGCCGCGTCCGGTGAAACCGCATCCGGCCAGGACGACCATGACCAGGACGGCGGCGCCCAGGGGTTCGGCGGGCGCCCGGCCGTTCACGACCCAGCTGCTGTAGATGAATCCGGCGCCGATCAGACCCCAGAAGGCAGCGGTGCCCAGCCGTTTGGCGTTGCTGCGGTCGGTGAGCATCTGCCCGGCCATCACCAGGAAGCTGAGGCCGACCAGCCAGTAGAACCACTCTGCCTTGATCATTCGGTGGCCTCCGCTGCGGTGGCGTTCCCGGCGTCGCCGGTGGGATGGGTGGGCTCGGCGGGGCGGGCGCCCCCGGCGTTGGCGGCGCGCAGTTCGCGCTCCAGGTGGCGGTCGAGGCGGAGCATCCGCCAGCCGTGGACGACGAAGGCGCACACGGCGGTGGGGATGGCCCACAGCGCGAGGTGGAGCGGTTCGAGGTGGGTCCCGTAGGTGGTGTTGACGAAGCCGGTGATCAGCAGGATCGAGCCGACGGCGAGGAAGACGTCCTCGCCGAAGAACCGGCCGACGTTGTCCGCGGCGGCGGCGCAGGAGCGGATGCGTTCGCGGGCGGCGTCGGTGAGCGTGCCGTGGCGGCGTTCGGCGGCGCCCTCGGCCATCGGGGCGGCCAGCGGGCGGACGGTCTGGGCGTGGCCGAAGACGTCGGTGAGGCCCAGGGCGGCGCCGATCTGCCGCATGCCCAGGTAGAGGGCGAGGAACCGCCCGGTGGTGAGCTTGGCGAAGCGGGCGATCAGGTTGCGGGCCTGTTCCTGGAGGCCGTAGCGCTCCAGGAGGCCGATGACCGGGAGGGTGATGGCGAAGATCGTCACCGACCTGCTGTCGGCGAAGCCCTTGCCGAAGGCGGCCAGCACCTCCTGGGGGGCAAGTCCGCCGAGGAGTCCGGCGACGATGCCCGCGGCGCCGACGACCAGCAGGGGGTGGCGTTTCGTGGCGAAGCCGATGACGACCACGAGCACGCCGAGGAGCACGATCATGGGCCCGCCTTCCGCGTACAGGACCCCACGCGGACCGTGAGGATCGATGAATGGATTGCAGCGGAGGTTAGGCGATTGTTCAACGATCCGACAAGGGTCTACGGGCGGGAACTTTCCGGCGGCGCACCGTCGGCCCCGCGCCGCCGCGGCCCGGCACCGGACGCGCCCCGCCCCAGTGCCGCCACCTGCCGCCCGCGCCGCTACCCCTCGGCGATCAGCCGCGCGTACGCCCCGGAGAGCTGGGCGAGCGAGTCCTCCAGATACGAGCGGAGCAGCTGCTCGGCCGCGGCGGCGTCGCCGTCCTCCAGCGCCTCGACGATCTGCCGGTTGCGGGTGAGGTACGGCGCGTGGAAGCGGCGCGGGTCGTCCATGACGTGGAAGACCAGGCGGAGTTCGGCGAGCACGCCGCGCATCAGCTCGTCGGTGCGGGGGCTGCCCGCCAGCGCCGCGACGCCCTGGTGGAAGCGGATGTTGGCGGTGGACAGCTCCTGCCAGGCGCGCTCGCGCACCGCCGTCTCGCCGGAGCGCACCGCCGCCTCGATCGCCCCGATCGCCGCCCGCGCCCCCTCGTCGTACGGCCCCTGACCCAGGCCGCGGACGGCGGCGCACTCGACGAGCAGGCGGACCCGGTAGATGTCGGCCAGGTCCTCGACGGTGACGACGCGGACGAAGACGCCGCGGTTGAGGCGGTGGACCAGCAGCCGTTCGTGGGTGAGCAGCCGGAACGCCTCGCGCAGGGTGTTGCGGGAGACGCCGAGGGCGCCGCCGATGCTCTCCTCGGAGAGCCGGGCGCCGGGCGGGAAGTAGCCCTCGGTGATGCGGTCGCGGAGGATGTCCGCGACCCGCTCGGCGGTCCCGGCGCGGCCGAGCAGCGCCCGGTCGTCCGCCAGCCCCTCGACGTCGACCGGCCGCCGCCGCTCCGCCTTCGCCACCCCGCCGGCCATCGGCCCACCCCGCTTCCGCCGTGGCGCCGGCCCGTGCCGGGCGCCGTCTCGATCGTTCTCTCGTCGGAAGTCAATCCCAGAAGCCGGATCGGAACAACACACCTCTTGTCGGATCGTTCAACGATCGATACCTTGGGCGCCGACGCCGGTCGGCCCGTGCGCCCCGGCCCCGGGCCCCACCGGTCCGCCCCGGGCGCCCGCTCCCCGCAGCCGCCGCGCCCCCTGCCACCGAGCCCTGGAGCGGACACCCATGAGCGACCTCGCCGTCCAGCCCGCCGTCATCGATCTCAACGCCGACCTCGGCGAGGGGTTCGGACGCTGGCGGCTCACCGACGACGACGCCCTGCTGTCCGTCGTGACCAGCGCCAACGTCGCCTGCGGCTTCCACGCCGGGGACCCCGGCACGATGCGCCGGGTCTGCGAGCGCGCCGCCGCCGGTGACGTCGTCATCGGCGCCCAGGTCTCCTATCGTGACCTGGCCGGTTTCGGCCGCCGCGCCATGGATGTCCCCGCGGACGAGCTGGCCGACGAAATCTCGTACCAGATAGGCGCGTTGGAGGTCTTCGCCCGCGCCGCCGGGGCCCGCGTCGGCTACGTCAAACCGCACGGCGCGCTCTACAACCGCTGCGTCCACGACGCCGAACAGGCCGCCGCGGTCGTCGCCGGGATCCGCGCCGCGGGCGGGGCGCTGCCGGTTCTGGGCCTGCCCGGCTCCCGGCTGCACGAGGCGGCGCGCGAGGCCCGGCTCCCCACCGTCGACGAGGCGTTCGCCGACCGCGCCTACACCGCCGGGGCCACCCTCGTCCCACGGAGTGAGCCGGGCGCGGTCGTCCAGGACCCCGAGGAGGTTGTCCGGCGCGCGCTCGGCATCGCCCGCGACGCCACCGTCCGCTCCCACGACGGACAGCCGGTCACGGTCCGCGCCCGGTCGCTGTGCCTGCACGGCGACACCCCCGGCGCCGCCGCGCTCGCCCGCCGGGTGAAGGCCGAACTCGGCTCCGCCGGTGTGGTGGTGCGGAGCTTCGTATGAGAGCGCTGCCCGTCGGCGCGCACGGACTCCTCCTCGAACTGGACACCGCCGACGAGGTCGGCGCGCTCCACGCGGAGCTGTTGCGGCGCGCCGCAGCCGGAACCCTGCCGCCTGTCACCGAGATCGTGCCCGCCGCCCGCACCGTCTTCCTCGACGGCCTCGACGCCCCCCGCTGCTTCGCCGCCGACCTGGAGACCTGGGTCATCCCGCAGCTCACCGCCGCCGACCGGCCGGGCGTGGAGATACCGGTGGTCTACGACGGCCCGGACCTCGCCGATGTGGCCGCGCTGTGGGGCACCACCCCCGACGAGGTGGTGCGCCGCCACGCCGCCACCACCTTCCATGTGGCGTTCTGCGGGTTCGCCCCCGGCTTCGGCTATCTCACCGGGCTGCCCGAGGAGTGGCACGTGCCGCGCCGGGCCACCCCGCGCACCCGCGTCCCGGTCGGCGCGGTCGCCCTCGCCGGGCCGTACACCGGCGTCTATCCGCGCTCCTCCCCCGGCGGCTGGCAGCTGATCGGCCGGACCGACGCGGTGCTGTGGGACCCGCGGCGGGAGAACGCCGCCCTGCTCACACCCGGTACCCGGGTGCACTTCGTGCCCCGGGACGGGGCCCGCGACACGGAGACCGCCCGATGACCGATCACGCCTGCCTCGTGGTGCGGGCCGGTGCCCTCACCACCGTCCAGGACCTCGGCCGTCCCGGCCGCGCACACCTGGGCGTACCGCTCTCCGGCGCCCTCGACGCCCCGGCGCACCGCCTCGCCAACCGCCTCGTCGGCAACCCGGAGCCGGCGGCCACCCTGGAGACCACGCTCACCGGGTGCGCCGTACGGATGCGCCGCGCCACCACCGTCGCGGTGACCGGCGCGCCCTGCCCGGTGACCGTCGACGGGCGGCCCGCGCCCTGGGGCGCCCCGGTCCGCGTCCCGGCCGGTGCCGTCCTCGACGCCGGACCCGCCGCCCGGGGGCTGCGCTCGTACGTGGCGTTCGGCGGCGGCGTCGCGACCGAGCCGGTGCTCGGCAGCCGCGCCACCGATCTGCTCTCCGGTCTGGGCGGCGACCCGCTCACCGACGGCGCGGTACTGCCGCTCGGCGCCGCGCCCCCGGCCCCGGCCTGGGCGGACGCGGTCCCGCACCCGGGCCCGCCCGCCGAACTGCTGCTGCCCTACCGGCCCGGGCCCCGCGACGACTGGTTCACCGCGCACGGCCACCGCACCCTGGCCACCGGGCGCTTCCGCGTCTCGGCGGCGAGCAACCGCATCGGGCTGCGCACCGAGGGCCCGCCCCTGGAACGCGCGAAGAACGGCGAACTCCCCAGTGAAGGCATGCCGTTGGGCGCCCTCCAGGTGCCGCCGGACGGGCTGCCGGTCCTCTTCCTCCACGACCATCCGACGACCGGCGGTTACCCGGTGATCGGCGTGGTCCCCGCCCGCCATCTGGCGGCCGCCGCGCAGGCCGTACCGGGCACCCCGATCCGCTTCCTGCCGCTGCGCGGGGCGTGAGGGCGGGCGGTCCGACCGGCGTTCCCCGGGCGGCCGGACCGGCGTGCGCCCCGGGCGCTCACGCCCCGGCCGGGCCGTCCGGTCCACCCGGGCCGTCCGGTCCACCCGGGTCGTCCGGTCCACCCGGGTCGTCCGGTCCACCCGGTCCACCCGAGTCGTCCGGGCCGTCCGGGCCCTCCGGCTCGCCGTACCCGCCCCCGCCCGGCGTCCGCACCACCAGGACGTCGTCCGGTCCCACCTCGGCGGTGTCGCGGCCGCGCAGCTCCTCGGTGGTGCCGTCGGCGCGCAGCAGGACGTTCTCGCCGAGTGCGCCCGGGGCGCCGCCCGCCATGCCGTACGGCGGGACGCGGCGGTGGCCGGTGAGGAGGGCGACGGTCATCGGTTCGAGGAACCGCAGCCGCCGCTCAACGCCGTCGCCGCCGCGGTGCGCCCCGGCGCCGCCGCTGCCGGACCGTACCGCGAAGGCGTCGACGCGCACCGGGTAGCGCCACTCCAGCACCTCGGGGTCGGTGAGCCGGGAGTTGGTCATATGGGTCTGGACGGCGTCGGTGCCGTCGAAGTCCGGGCCCGCGCCGGAGCCGGAGGCGACCGTCTCGTAGTACTGCACCCGGTCGTTGCCGAAGGTCAGGTTGTTCATCGTGCCCGAGCCCTCCGCCTGGACGCCCAGCGCGGCGTAGAGAGCACCCGTGACGGCCTGGGAGGTCTCGACGTTCCCGGCGACCGTCGCCGCCGGGTGGGACGGCGCCAGCATGCAGCCGTCCGGTACGCGCACCTCGACGGGTTTCAGGCAGCCACTGTTGAGCGGGATGTCGTCGGCGACCAGGGTGCGGAAGACGTAGAGCACCGCGGCCATCACCACCGAGCGCGGGGCGTTGTCGTTGCCCGGCTGCTGCGGTGAGGTACCGGTGAAGTCCAGCACCGCGGTACGGGCGGCCCGGTCGACGGTCAACGCCACCTTGATGTGCGCACCGCTGTCGGTGACGTAGTCGCAGTCGCCGTCGGCGAGACGGGGGATGATCCGGCGGACCGACTCCTCGGCATTGTCCTGGACATGCCCCATGTAGGCGCGGACCACGTCCAGGCCGAACTGCTCGGTCATCCGGCGGAGTTCGGTGATGCCCTTCTCGTTGGCGGCGATCTGGGCGCGCAGATCGGCGAGGTTGGCGTCCGGCGCCCGCGAGGGGTACGGGCCGGACGTCAGCAGCGCGCGGGTCTCGTCCTCCCGCAGCCGCCCGTCGCGGACCAGCAGCCAGTTGTCGAAGAGGACACCCTCCTCGTCGACGGTGCGGCTGAACGCGGGCATCGAACCGGGCGTGATCCCGCCGATCTCCGCGTGGTGGCCGCGTGAGGCCACCAGGAAGAGCAGTGCGTCCCCGGCGTCGTCGAAGACCGGCGTGACGACGGTGACGTCCGGCAGATGGGTGCCGCCGTGGTACGGGTCGTTGACCGCGTAGACATCGCCCGGCCGCATGGTGGCTCCGCGCCGCCGCAACACCTCCTTGATCGACTCGCCCATCGAGCCCAGATGTACGGGGATGTGCGGGGCGTTGGCGATGAGGTTGCCGTCCGCGTCGAAGAGCGCGCAGGAGAAGTCGAGGCGTTCCTTGATGTTGACGGAGTGCGCGGTGTGTTCCAGCCGGACGCCCATCTGCTCGGCGATGGCCATGAAGAGGCTGTTGAACACCTCCAGCATCACCGGATCCGCCGCGGTGCCGACGGCCGCCCGCTCCGGACGGGGCTCCGCCCGGCGCAGCACCAGATGCCCGGCGTCGCCGACCGTCGCCCGCCAGCCCGGGGCGACGACCGTGGTCGCATCCTCCTCGGTGACGAGCGCGGGCCCGGTGACGGTCTCCCCGGGCCGCAGCCCGGTGCGCGCATGGAGCGGGGTGTCCCGCCAGGCGCCGCCCGCGTACATCCGGACGGTGGCGGCGGGCGGCATCGCGCCCGCACGGGGACCGGGCGGCTCGGCGCCGGAGCCGGCCCCGCCCGCGGCGCCCGTCGCCTCGACCGTCACCGCCTCGGCGACCAGCGGTTTGTCCATGGTGAAGGCGTAGCGGGCGCGATGCAGGCGGGTGAAGGCGGCGGCCATCTCGTCCGTGGTGGCGAGCGGGACGCCGAGCGTGGTGTCGGTCCCGGCGTAGCGGATCAGCACCCGGGCGCGGGTGGTGACGCTCCCGGCGGGCACGCCCTCGTCGACGAGTTCACGCCGGGCGTGCGCGGCCAGTTCGTCGCAGACGGCCCGTACCCGGTCGGCGGCCGCCTCGCCGTCCAGCTCGGTCTCGACGGCGCGTTCGCGCATCGCGGTGGCGTCCGCGACGCCGATGCCGTACGCGGAGAGCACCCCGGCGAGCGGCGGGATCAGCACCATGTCGATGCCGAGGGCGTCGGCGACGGCGCAGGCGTGCTGGCCACCGGCGCCACCGAAGCTGGTCAGGGCGTAGCGGGTGAGGTCGTGGCCGCGCTGGACGGAGATCTTCTTGACGGCGTTGGCCATGTTGAGGACGGCGATGTCGAGGAATCCGGCGGCAACCTCCTCCGGCCCGCGGTCGTCGCCGGTCTCCCGGGCGGCCCGCGCGGCCAGATCGGCGAAGCGGGTGCGGACCACGTCCGCGTCGAGCGGCCGGTCGCCGTGCTGGCCGAAAACCGCCGGGAAGTGGCCGGGCTGGATCCGGCCGAGCATGACGTTGGCGTCGGTGACGGTGAGCGGGCCGCCGCGGCGGTAGCAGGCGGGCCCGGGGTCGGCGCCCGCGGAGTCGGGGCCGACGCGGTAGCGGCGCCCGTCGAAGTGGAGGACGGAGCCGCCACCGGCGGCGACGGTGTGGATGTTCATCATCGGCGCACGCATCCGCACCCCGGCCACCTCGCTGCCGAGGACCCGCTCGAACTCGCCCGCGTAGTGCGACACATCGGTGGAGGTGCCGCCCATGTCGAAGCCGATGACGCGGTCGTGGCCGGGCCCCGCCTCGGCGGCGGAGCGGACCATGCCGACGACCCCACCGGCCGGACCGGACAGCACCGCGTCCTTCCCCCGGAAGTGCACGGCCCGCCGCAGGCCGCCGTTGGACTGCATGAACATCAGCCGGACGCCCGGGAGTTGCGCGGCCACCTCGTCGACGTAGCGGCGCAGCACCGGCGAGAGATACGCGTCGACGACGGTGGTGTCGCCGCGCGGCACCAGCTTCATCAGCGGGCTGACCTCGTGCGAGCAGCTGATCTGCGCGAACCCGGCGTCGGCGGCGAGCGCGGCGACGGCCTTCTCGTGGGCGGTGTGGCGGTAGCCGTGCAGCAGGACGACGGCGGCGGCGCGCAGCCCGTCGGCGCGGGCCCGGGCCAGCTCACCGCGGAGCGCCGCGGTGTCCAGCGGCCGCACCACCCGGCCGTGCGCGTCCAGCCGCTCGGGCACCTCGATCACCCGGTCGTACAGCGGCTCGGGCAGCACGATGTGCCGGTCGAAGATCCGGGGGCGGTTCTGGTAGGCGATGCGCAGGGCATCGCGGAACCCCTCCGTGACGAGGAGGACGGCCGGCTCACCGGTGCGCTCCAGGAGGGCGTTGGTGGCGACGGTGGTGCCCATCTTGACGACGGCGACCCGCTCGGCGGGCACCGGCTGCCCCGGCGTGAGGCCCAGCATCCGCCGGATGCCCTCGACGGCCGCGTCGCGGTACCGCTCGGGGTGGTGCGAGAGCAGTTTCGCGGTGACCAGACGGCCGTCCGGCCGCCGGCCGATGACGTCCGTGAAGGTGCCCCCGCGATCGATCCAGAACTCCCAGCGTCCGGTCATCCGGCCATTGTGGCAGCGGACGCGGGGCGCGCCAGAGGGCGTCGTGGACGTGGCGGCGGGGCCCGGCCACGAGTACGGGGCCGGTGGGTGCCGGGGCCGGTGGGTGCCGGGGCCGGTGGGTGCCGGGGCCGGATGCACCGGGGCCGTTTGCCGGTCCGGGCACAGCCGCCCGGCCCGGCCTCGGGGTGCGGCCCCCGGCCTCAGGGTGCGGCCCGGCCTCAGGGTGCGGCCCGGCCTCAGGGTGCGGCTTCCGCCGGTCCCCCGCCCGGGCCGCCCGTCCGCTCAGGCCGCGGAGGCGTCCGGCCCGAACCGGCTGCGGACGGCGGTCTGCACCTCGGCCTCCTCGGCCGGATCGGCGGCGAGTCTGCGGAGCTGTTCGACGACCCGGTCGTCGCCGGTCGCGGCGTGCCGGGCGGCCAGCTCCCGGGTGCTCTCCTCGCAGTCCCAGAGGCATTCCACGGCGAACCCGGCGGCGAACCCGGGATCGGTCACGGCGAGCGCGGCGGCGGTCCGTCCGCGCAGCTCGGAGGAGGCGGTCTCGCGGTAGACGTGGCGCAGCACCGGCGCCGCGCAGCCGACGCCGAGCCGCCCGACGCCGTCGACCAGCTCCCACAGCGCACCGGCGTCGGGGCCGTCGACGCGGACCGTACGGCGCAGCGCGGCGAGCACCACCCCGGCGTCGCGGGCGTCGCCGCGGCGGGCGAGGACGGCGGCGGCCGCGGCACCCAGCTCGTCGCCACGGCGGGCCCAGCCGCGGGCGCGGCCGAGGACGGCGTCGGTGGACCGCATCCGGGCGAAGGCGGCGAGCGCGGCGGCGGTGGGCACCTCGCCCGCGGCGGGGTCACCGGCGGTCGCCTCGATGAGGTCGAGGGCGTCCGGATCGCCGCGTTCGGCGAGGTGGTGCAGGACGGCGGCGCGGGCCGCGTCCGGGCCGACCCGGGCGGCGCTCAGCAGCGCGGGACGGTCCTCGGGCCCGGCGACGGCGCCCAGGCAGCGGGCGGCGGCGAGATACCGCTGCTCCCCCGCGCCCGGCGCGCCCTCCTCGGCCCAGCGCAGCACATCGGCGACGCTCCAGCCGGGCCGCGGCCCGCGCGGGCGCAGCTGCCGCTGCCAGCGGTCGAAGGAGCCCTGCTCCCCGGCGGCGGCCAGGCGCTCCGCGTAGCGCGGGTCCTCGGCCCACAGCCGCCAGGGGCGGGGTTCGAAGGCGTCGCGGACGGCGGCGGCCAGCTCGGCGTCGCCCTCGGCGGTGGCGGGGAAGCGGGCGAGCACGGCGGGGGCGAGGGCGGCCAGGCCCGCGTCGTCGTCGCGCAGCGCCAGCTCGTCCAGGGCCCACCGCCAGTTGCTGCCGCTCGCGGCGTATCCGCGCAGCAGCAGGCGGGCGGCGTCCCGGCCGTAGGCGGCGAGGTGGCCGAGGACGGAAAGGGCGAGGCCGGTGCGCTCCTCGGCGGTGTCGACGCCGTCGTCCGGATGGAAGAGGTGCCGTTCGATCGCGTCGAGTCCGCCGTCGAGTTGCATGTAGAGGCGCGCGTAGTAGAGGGAGCGGTTCTCCACCTGCCAGTCGCGGCGGGCATCGCGCAGCACGCAGTCGTCGAGCACCGCGAGCGCCTCGGCCCGCGGCGCCGCGAGGGCGTGCAGGGTCCCGTCGCCGCGGCCTCGCTGGAGGAGGCCGAGCAGGGTGCCACTGGGCGCTATGTCTGGATCGAACATGAGGTCAGCATCCGGTGCGGGGGACTGGCTGGCAACGGGATTTCCGCCGACCGGCATTCTTGCCGGTGACCGCGGACCGTATGCGTCGTTCCCAGCATGGATCGGTGGGCACGGCAGCGCGACGGCGGGCGCAGCCTAGCTTGGAATCTGTCATTCCGCCGATTCGGCCGGTGGCGCCCCACGGAGGCCGGGGGCATATGCCGATCGCAACGCCGTGTCGGGTCATGCCAAATCCCTTACAGACCGTCGCAGCCTGTGCAAGAGTCGTCACCCGGCCCTCATACCAGCCCCCGGGCGCGCTCTGTCGGCCAGGACAGGACCGCCGTGGCCGGCGCCGCCATATCTCGGAGAATCGATGCCGTCCCCCCTCTTCGCGGACCACCCGTCCGCCCAGCCGCCCGCGCGCGACACGGTCGAGGCCCTGATCACCCAGGCCCGTCGGCTGCGCGGCGGCCTCGACGCCGTACGCGAGTCGTCGGCGAACGACGATGCGACCATCGATCCGCAGCTGCGCTGGCAGCGCGCGCTGTGCGACCTCGCCGTCCACCACCTCGACGACGTCGGCGGCCATCTCGACCAGCTCAGAGAGGGCCTGCCCCCGGAGGAGACCGACGGCGCCGCGTACGCCGGGCCGCTCGCGCCGCCCGCGGAGGAGGAGCCGCCGCGCGGTTCGCTGCTGAGCCGGGTGGGCAGCGCGGAGTGGAACCTCCTCACCGACGAGGTCAGCTGGTCCGGGGAGCTGTTCACCATCCTCGGCCGGGAGCCGTCCGACGGCCCGCTGACCCTCGACGAGCTGCCGTCCCTGGTCTTCGCCGAGGACCAGCAGCATCTGGCCACGATGGTCACCGACTGCCTGGTGGACGGCCGCCCCATCGACGGCGAGTTCCGCGTCGTACGCCCCGACGCCCGGGTGCGGACGGTGCACATGACCGGCGAGCCGGTGCTCGACGCGGACGGCTCGACGGCGTGCATGTGGACGGTGCTGCGGGACGTCAGCGAGCTGCGGCGCAGCGAGCGGGCGGTGCGCGAGAGCCGCGATTCGCTACAGCGCAGGCGGCATGCGGCACGGACGGAGCACCGGCTCGCGGTCGAGCTGCAGGAGGCGGTGCTGCCGCCGTGGCGCGGTCCGCTCCGCTTCCCGCAGGGCGGCCCGGTCGCCCTCGATCTGGCCGGGCACTACCTCCCCGCCGCCACCAGCGCCCTGATCGGCGGCGACTGGTTCGACGCCCTCCCCCTCCCCGACACCACCACGCTGTTGAGCGTCGGCGACCTGACGGGGCATGGCGCCAGCGCGACGTCCGGGATGGCGATGGTGCTGGGCGCGCTGCGCGGGATGGCGGTGGCCGGTCACCGCCCGGGGCCGCTGATGGGCTTCCTCAACCAGCTGCTGGACTCCGCCGCGCAGCCCGCGCTGGGCAGCGCCGTCTGCTGCCGGTTCGACCCGGCCACCCGGGAGCTGGAGTGGGCCCAGGCCGGGCACCCCGCGCCGCTGCTGTTCCGCGGCGGCACGGGGCGCGCGCTGGACCCGCCGGAAGGCGTCCTCCTCGGGGCGACCCCGAACGCCACGTACGGTCAGCGCACCGAGCGGCTGACCCCCGGCGATCTCCTGGTGCTGCACACCGACGGTCTGCTGTCGCGCCGTACGCACGGCCCGGACGCGGCCCACGAGGCGGCCGAGCGGCTGCTCGGCCTGGCGCCGCGCTTCACGGCGGCGCGTGACGCCCAGGAGTGCGTCCGGCTCGCCGTCGAGGAGTTCGACGGCGCCGTCCGCGAGGACGATGCGTGTCTGCTGATCGCGCGGGTCAGCTGAGACGACGGTGAACGACCGGCCGGGAGGGCGGGCGTACGGTGACCGGATCCGGCGGCCCGGTCACGCCGCCCTCCCGGCCGTCGGTCTGCTCCGGTGCTCCGGCCCGGTGACACCGGCGTCGTCGTACGGCATCGGCTCAGACCGGGAAGGTGGTGCCGAGCCGGGTGTCGAGCGCCGTCGCCGGGGCGGGCACCTTCGCCTTACTGCGCGGCTTCGGCATCACCTGGTCGATCTCCGCGCGCAACTCCTTGATCCGGTCGTTGCCGGAGTACTGCCCGGTGAGGCGGTACATCTCGCGCAGCCGGTCCCGGGTGCGGTGCGAGGAGTTCTCTCCGATGGCGGCCAGCGCCAACCGGGCGTAGCGGTCGGCCTGTTCGGGGTCGTCGCCGATGAAGCAGGCCGACGCCATCGAGAGGTAGTCGAAGATCTGCGACCGGCGGCGGCTGCTCTCCCGTAGCCGGAGGGCCTGTTTGGCGTGGCTCTGCGCGAGACCGGCGGCCGACGGGTCGTGTTCGGCGAGGGTGCGGTAGGCCAGCGCCTCCATGCCGTGCAGATCGGCCTCGTCGAACATCTGCATCCAACCGGGCGGCGGCACATCGCCCCTGTCGGAGACGAACAGCTCCTCGGCCTCGCCCAGGGTGCGGCGGACGGCGTTGCCGTTGCCCTTGGCCGCGTGGGCCCATGCCTCGATGGTGCGCAGCATGGCGCGGGTGCGGGGCAGCGCCTGTTCGCCGGAGCCGGAGGAGGCCAGCTGCATCAGGTCGAGCGCGTCGTCCGGGCGGCCCAGGTGGACCATCTGGCGGGCGGCGCGGGACAGTGCCTCACCGGCGCGCGGCCGGTCGCCGCCTTCCCGCGCGGCGTGTGCGGCGATGACGAAGTACTTCTGCGCCGTGGGCTCCAGCCCGACGTCGTGGGACATCCACCCGGCCAGCACGGCGAGGTTGGCCGCCACCCCCCAGAGCCTGCGCTGGAGGTGGTCGGGGTGGCGGTAGGCGAGCATGCCGCCGACCTCGTTGAGCTGGCCGACCACGGCCTTGCGCTGGAGCCCGCCGCCGCGGGCGGCGTCCCAGGCGCGGAAGACCTCCACGGAGCGTTCCAGCGCGTCGATCTCCTGGGAGCCGACGGGCGCCGCCTCGTAGCGGTCAAGGCCGATCTGGTCGTAGCGGTGCGACGATTCGAAGCCGGAGGCGGTGAGCGGATCGGGGTGTGCCGCGGCACCGGAGCGCGGTGCCGGGTCGGTGTGCAGCCAGTTGTCCATGGCGCCGGTCAGCGCGGAGCCCGCGGCGAGCGCCGCGCCCGCGCCCACCAGACCGCGTCGGTTGAGCATGAGGTCCATTCCCGTGAATTCCGTGAGGACCGCGGCGGTCCGCTCGGGAGCCCACGGCAGGCCGTCGTCGGACTGCCGTCTCCCCGTACGGCCGCTCCGGGCGAACCCGAGGTCCTCGGTGGTTACGACACGGCCGAGGCGCTCGGTGAACAGCGAGGCCAGCACCTTCGGCACCGGATCTCTGGGGGTCTCCCCCATGTCGATCCAGCGCCGCACCCGCGAGGTGTCGGTCGCCAACTGCGGATGGCCCATGGCCGCCGCCTGCCGGTTGACCAGTCTCGCCAGTTCGCCCTTGGACCATCCGGCCAGTCCGAAAAGGTCCGCGAGACGGGTGTTCGGCTCCCTGCCCACGTCAAGCCCCCAGGTTCCTCGACTGCGTTGACAGTAACCGTCGTTGACATGGGCCGCGAGCATTCGCCAGGGGTTCGCCAGGGTGCGCCACATGGTCTGCCACCCGCGCCCGTGTGTTGTGTAGACGTGCCGCCCCCAGCCCGGTGGCGGGACCGCATTCCCCAGGGTGCGCGCCCTGCTCCAGGGGCACGCCGAACCGGCCTTCTGCACGAGGCCCGTCCGGCGGGCTCCCGCCACCGGGCCGGGAGCGCACCACCCGTCGGCGCACGAAGGGATCTGTCTCACCCATGTACGCAGCATCGTCCGCCGTGACCTCCCCCACCCGGACGTACCGTCACCAGCCCGCGGGCGGCCGACCGTACCCCGACCCGGCTGCCGGCGCGGGGACGGTGCCCGGGCTTGCGGACGGCCGGGGCCGGCGGACGGGCATGGCCGCCCAGCCGCTGAGCGGGCGGCTCGATCTGTCCGGCCCCCAGGGCGCCCCGCTGCGCGCCGCCGTCGCCTCCGTGCACCGCATCTGTCCGGAGTTCCATCCGGTCCAGGTGCTGCGGCGCGGCGGCCGGTCCGTCCTCCTGGTGGGCACGACGGGACGGACCACGGCGGTCGCGAAGTGTTTACTGGACCACTCCCCCGCCTGGGTCGAGCGGTTCCGGCAGGAAATAGTGGCGTACCGGGCGTTCGTCCGGCACCGTCCCCCGGTGCGGGTGCCGCGGCTGGTGGCCGCCGACCCCGACAACTGCACGCTGGTGGTGGAGCGCATGCCGGGCCGCGTCGCCGCCCTCCAGCGCCACCCCTCCGAGGCTCCGGCGCGCGGGGACGTGCGGGCGGCGCTCGGCGCGATCTGCCGGATCAATCTCTGGCGGCCGCCGCCCGGGCTCTTCGACGCGCCGCTGGACTACGGCCGCCGGATCGCGCGCTACCACGAACTGGGGCTGCTGACCGACCGGGACATGGGCGATCTGCGGAAGCTGCTGCGCGGTGTCCCGCACGTCCGGGGCCAGTTCTCGCACGGCGACGCGCTGTTGAACAATGTCCTGCTGTCGCCGATGGGCCCGGTGCTGCTCGACTGGGACAGCGCCGGGTGGTACCTGCCGGGCTACGACCTGGCGACGCTGTGGGCGCAGCTCGGTGAGGCTCCGGCGGCGCGCCGTCAGATCAGTCAGCTGGCCCAGGCGTCGGGCCCGGCGGCGCGGGACGCGTTCCTGGTCAATCTGATGCTGGTTCTGACGCGGGAGATCCAGCGGTACGAGAGCGCGGTGCAGCGCACGATGCGGGAGCCGGTGCCGGAGGGCACTCCGGCCGGGGGAGTGCCCGGCGCCCTGTCCGCGGGCGAGGAACAGCGGCTGTTGCTGCGACGGCTGCACGACGACGCCCAGATGGCCCGGCGGGCGGTACGGGCGGCGGTCGGCACCCGCTGACGACCGGTCGGCCCTGGGGGCGGCGCATCCGGAAGGACGGATGCGCCGCCCCCGCGGCAATGCCCGGGCCGGGGGGGGTGGCGGGGGCCAGGAGCGCCCGGCCCGGGCGCACGGCCCCCCCCCCCCGT
>NZ_JBHYGX010000016.1:0-3322 GCF_042739975.1 Streptomyces sp. NPDC059080 | reverse complement strand
CGCGCGTCTCGGGGGGGCGGGGCGGGGGCGCGCCCCCCCGCCCCCCGCCGCGCGCGTGCGGGCGGGGCCGCCGCGAACGTCGACTAGCTGCCCCCCCCCCCCCCCTTCGTCATGCCGAGGCACGGGCGCGATGCCGGGGCAAGGACGCGCCGTCCCGTGGCGCACGGCCGCGCACCCGGTTCCGCGGCCGCCCGGCGCATGGGTCCATGGGTCCGCGGCCGCCACTGGTCCATTCCACTGATGCCCCGCAGGCCGCGGGCCGATCCCGGGAAGACTGCCTCCGTACCTCGCTGACATGCGAAATCCCGCTGTGGCGAGGTGATTGACGGATCGTTGGACAGCCGATACCTCTAGGCCGGTCGGGCCTCATGAGACGAGTCCCGTCCCGTTCGGACGTCTGCGCACCACCCGTCACAACGCCCCGGCCGGGGCCGGTCCCAGGAGGTTGCCTTGCGAAGACTGCGAAGAATCCGGAGAGCCGAACCGGAGGGCGGACGACGCACCTCCCGCCCGGCCGTCCGCACCGCGACGGCCCTCGCCGCCGGGGCGCTGCTGCTCCCGCTGGTGTCGGCCACCGGTCCGGCCGGGGCCGCCGAGCCCGCGCCGGACACCCTCCAGCGGGCCTTCACCGAGGCCGCCGCCCGCTACCACGTACCGCGCAGTGTGCTGCTGGGCGTCTCCTACCTGGAGTCCCGCTGGGACGCGCACGGCGGTGCGCCCAGCGTCGACGGCGGGTACGGCCCGATGCATCTGACGGACGCACGGGCGGCGGTGGCCCGGGTGGTGGCGCGCCACAGCGAGGCGGACGACGACCCGCGGGGCGACGCCGCGCGGCCGGTCGCGGCCGGGCACCAGGCCGCCGCGCCGCAGCCGCTGCCCGCCGAGCTGCCCGCGCGGCTGCGGACGCTGCCCCGGGCGGCCGAGCTGACCGGTATCCCGGCGGCGAAGCTGCGCACCGATCCGGCGGCGAACGTCCTCGGCGGCGCGGCGCTGCTCGCCGCGGAGCAGCGCGCGCTGGGGCTGCCGCGCGATGCCGGTCCGGCCGGTTGGTACGCCGCGGTGGCGCGGTACGCCGGTGCGGGCGACGCATCCGGCGGGCGGGTCTTCGCCGACGAGGTCTTCGACGCGCTGCGGCGCGGTCAGGCGCGGACGACGGACGCGGGGCAGCGGGTGGCGCTGGCGGCGCGTCCCGCGCTGCGCCCCGACGCCGCACAGGCGAAACGTATCGCCCTGGCGGTCCGGCAGGCGGCCGCTCCGGCGGCGCGGCCCGAGTGCCCCGCGACGGTGGCGTGCGAGTCGGTCCCGGCGCCGTACGAGAAGTTCGGGAACGACGACTACGGCAACCACGACAAGGCGGACCGGCCCAAGGACCTCAAGGTCGACACGATCGTCATCCATGACACCGAGGGGTCGTGGGAGACGTCGCTGAAGCTGGTCCAGGACCCGACGTATGTGTCGTGGCACTACACGGTCCGCTCGTCCGACGGGCTGATCGCCCAGCACGTGCCGACGAAGGACGTCGCCTGGCAGGCCGGGAACTGGTACATCAACTCCCACTCGATCGGCATCGAACACGAAGGGTTCCTGGCGGCGCCCGACGCCTGGTACACGGAGGCGATGTACCGCAGCTCGGCGCGGCTGGTGACCTATCTGAGCCGGAGGTACGGGGTGCCGCTGGACCGGCAGCACATCCTGGGCCACGACAACGTGCCGGGCACGACGACGTCGACGATCCCGGGGATGCACACCGACCCCGGTCCGTACTGGGACTGGGCGCACTACTTCACGCTGCTGGGCAAGCCGTTCGCGGCGGGGCGGCGGGCGACGGGCGATCTCGTCACGATCCGGCCGGACTACGCGACGAACAAGCCGCCGTACACGGGCTGTGAGAAGGCGGGCGCGCCCTGTGCCGCGCACGGGTCGGAGGCGGTGCGGCTGCGTGTCGCGCCGAAGGCGGACGCGGCGCTGGTCAAGGACGTGGGGCTGCGGCCGGACGGCAGCGCGTCGACGATCGACGTCAACGATCTGGGGGCGCGGGCCAGCACCGGCCAGCACTTCGCGTTCGCCGGGCAGCAGGGCGGCTGGACGGCGATCTGGTACCTCGGGCAGCGGGCATGGTTCGAGAACCCGGCGAAGCGGCCGACGGCCTTCCGCACGGCGGGCGCGACGGTGACGCCGAAGGCGGGGCGGGCGACGATCCCGGTCTACGGGCGGGCGTACCCGGAGAAGGCGGCGTATCCGGCGGGTGTACCGGTGCAGGAGGTGTCGCCGCTGCCGTACCCGCTGCACGCCGGGGAGCGGTACGCGGTCGGCGGGAGCGTGCGCGGGGACTACTTCTCCGCGTCCGGCTTCGACACGGCCACGCACGCCGTCGTACGGGGCGAAGACCGCTACTACGAGATCCAGGTCGGGCACCGGATCGGGTATGTGCGGGCCGCGGACGTCGACGTCCGGCGGGGCGGGGCGTAACCGGCTGCCGCAGGGGCCGGGGAGTGGTGACGCTTCCCGGCCCTCGGCTCGTCAGTGCTGCTGGAAGAGTTCGGCCGGGAGCGGCTTGAGGAGGGCGTAGAGATCGTCCGTGATCGGGCGGTCCCAGCTGGCGATGGTGACCAGCACGCCGTCGCTGCGGTCGAACTGGACGCAGGAGACGCGGCTTTCGGAGCACTTGATGCGCTTGACGATGAGGAGGTTGTCGTCGTGCATGACGGGGGTGTCCTCGCTCTCGACGACCTCGACCGGCTCGTCGTTGCCGAGCGCCGCCAGCAGCTGGGCGACCTCGAAGGGCACCTCGCCGTCGGCCAGCTCGCGGGCCGGGGAGCCCTCCGGGAGATTCCCGATGACCATCGCGGGGCCGCGGCCGCCGAACAGGTCGTAGCGGAGGAAGACGCCCTGGCAGGTGCCGTCGGGGGCGGGCAGCAGCCCGGCTCCGAGATTGCCCGGCCAGTCCCCGGGATCCATGGCGAGGACGTCGAAGTCAGGCCCGGCGGGCGTGGCTGCGCTGCGGCGGCGGAGGAAGGACATGCCGCCATCGTACGTGCCCGGACGGCGGTCGGCGGACCCGACGGCGGGGGCCGGCGGGCGGGCGCGGGGGACGGGTCGGGGCCCGGCGCGGGGCCTGGGCCGTGGTGTGGGCGGCGGGGGCGGCGGGGGGCGGCGGCGGCGCCGGGTGCGGCGGTTCGCACCGGCGCGTGCGGCCGTCCGGGCGGCCCGGCGGCCGCGGCGCGTGCGGCCGCGCGCCCCCCGCGGGGGGGGGGAGCCCCCCCCCCGGGCGCGCGGGGGCGTGTTATCAAAAAAAATCCCCCCCAAAAGACACACAATCACT